>CAZUVM010000126.1:0-13619 GCA_964623885.1 uncultured Verrucomicrobiota bacterium | reverse complement strand
CAGGACAAGCCGCATGCGAATTATCTGATTTCACTGGTGGCCGGCTATTTCAAAAAGCTGGAGGATCGCTGCAACAACACGTCTCTCACTTTCTACACGCCGCCGTCCGAATTCGCTGAGGCCACTAATTCATTCCGCGATACGCGCGACATAATGGAGTTCTTTGAAAAGGAAATCGACGTGCCGTTTCCGTGGGACAAATACGCGCAGGTGTGTGTGAATGACTTCGTTGCCGGCGGAATGGAGAACACCAGCGCCACGACGCTGACGGACAGTACCCTGTTCACGGCGGCTAGCGAAAATACCCGCACCAGCCAAGGGTTGATTGCTCACGAGATGGCGCACCAGTGGTTCGGCGACCTCGTCACCTGCAAAGATTGGAGTCACACCTGGCTCAATGAAGGGTTCGCTACGTTTTATGAGACTCTCTATACCGAACACAAGAACGGGCATGACGACATGCTCTACGAACTCTACAGCCGTGTCCGCCAAATCACCGCGATCCCCAACGAAACCAACCCAATCGTCCGTCGTACGTATAACGAGCCGCGTGACATGTTTGGCTACCTGGTTTATCCAAAAGCCAGTTGGGTCCTGCACATGTTGCGCGCACAGCTCGGACCGGATTTGTACCGCCGCTGCGTCAAGACCTATCTCGAGCGACATGAATATGGCAACGTGGTCACTGAGGACCTCCGTGAAGTGGTCGAGGAACTTTCTGGTCGATCATTCGATCAGTTCTTCGATGAATGGCTGTATCACGGGCATTTCCCCGAGCTGGACATAACCTATGGCTGGGACGAGCGGACCGGCCTTGCCAGGATTTCAGTTCAACAAACCCAGGAGATCAATCAGAACGTGCTGCTCTTCAAATTTCCACTCACTCTGCAGTTCAAGGGCGAGTTCGGCGTGACGAATCGTGAGGTTCAGATCACACAGAAGCAGGAAGACTTTTATGTTCCGTTGCCTTCAGCCCCTGCGCTCGTGCGGATCGATCCGGATTACACGTTGTTCGCGAAGACGAAGTTTGATTTGCCCCGGACGATGCTCAACGCCCAATTGGCCGATCAGAAAGACGTGATCGGCCGGTTGCTCGCTATCGAGCAATTGTCAGCCAAACACGACCAGGAGTCGATCGCGCAACTCAAACACGCATTGAATGCTGATTCGTTTTACGGGGTCAGGATTGAAGCTTCGAGAGCGTTGCGCACAATTCACTCTGATAAGGCCGTGGACGCCTTACTGACGTCCACAGACCAATCTGATGCCCGAGTCCGTCTGCAAGTGGCGGAGGACATTAGCGGGTTCTACGCCGACAAAGCGCTAGCTGAGGCGAGGCAAACGGTCGAGAAGGAAAAAAATCCTGTGATTCTGGCGGTCTCGTTGCGCAGCCTGGGTGGATATGCCAAACCGGAAGTCGGCCCGACGCTGCTGACGTTCCTCGATTCCGATTCGTATCGCAACGAGCTGGCGTCCGCCGCCGTTTACGCGCTCCGGTCGCAAGATGACCCAACTTACATTGCTCCGTTGAAAGAAACCCTGACGAAAAGAGAATCCGCATTCACCAGCCGTGGCTTTGCGAATGGTCTTGGAACGCTCGCTTATCTTGCCCGGAATGAAGAAAAAAAAGATGAAGTCCGGAAGTTCCTGTTGCAGCACGTGAACGACAAAAGGAAAACCGTCCAAATAGCGGCGATTACCGCGCTGGGAACTCTGGGCGATCCCAAATCGATCCCGGTCCTGGAAAAGTTTTCTCTAGCCTCCCGCAATAGTCCGGAACGCGGCGCCGCTGAGCGCGCCGTTGTTGAGCTTCGTGCCGGCCGCAAACCGGTAGATGATTTCAAAAACCTTCGCCAGGAAGTGCTGGAGCTGGAAAAGAACAACCGAGACTTGCGGAAAGAGCTGGATGATTTGAAAAAGAAGGTTGAAGCGGGCGGCGCACGGGGCATCACGCGTTCCAATGCGCCGGCAATGCGAAACCTCCCAGTCAAAAGCCAAACTCCTAAGGCCGCCGGACAATGAGCGGTCCCTGCCGGAGCGCGGGACGTCCCGGCCCGCAGCAGCCAGAATAGTGTCTGGTGATTGAATTATGGCGGCCGAGACTCCGCTCAAACTGTTTTATACAGGGCCGGTCGTTAACGCCGAGATGCTGGTCGTGATGCTTGAAAAGCACGGCATCATTGGCACCCAGGAATTGGTCGATGCGGATTCGTCCGATCCGGAAGATCTCAACCAACCAGCGAGGGTTTTTGTGCCGCAGGCGGACTACGATCGCGCGCATCAGTTATTTTACGGCGAGCGTCAGGATGAACTCTGAGTAAAGGAGTTATTAACCTCTCTTGACGCGTTGTATATGCGCTCTGAGCTTATGATATGGGTTCAGAAATACGCCGGCCCGGTTTGACCGGCTCTTGGCACCCAGCCCGCAGGCGGCTGGGCGGCAGTTATTTCCGTCTCCATTTCTCACTTGTATTTCTGATCGCAGCTTTCTGGTTTGGTTTCTCCCGACACGCCGCCGCTTACTCCGTGCTGACGCATGAAGAGATCGTCGACATTCTTTGGAAAGATGAAATCAAGCCCCTGCTTCTGAAGCGCTACCCAACGGCGACGGATGCGGAACTCCGCAAGGCACAAGCGTACACTTATGGCGGCTGCCTGATCCAGGACCTCGGTTATTATCCGTTTGGAAATAGATTTTTCAGCGACCTCGTGCATTACGTCCGGAGCGGGGATTTCGTGAAAAACCTGTTCGAGGAATCCACCAACCTCAATGAGTACGCTTTCGCCGTTGGCGCCCTGGCTCATTACGCGTCGGACAACACCGGCCACCCAACCGTGAACCGGGTCGTCGCAATGACCTTTCCGGACTTGCGTCGCAAATACGGAAACCGCGTCACGTATGCGGACGACCCCAAAGCTCACATCCGCGTTGAATTCGGTTTCGATTTGGTGCAGGTCGCCAAAAACCGCTACTCGTCCGAAGCCTATCATCAGTTCATCGGCTTCGAAGTGGCCAAACCGCTATTGGAACGGGCTTTCCTCAAAACCTACGATATTCAGCTCGAAAACGTGATCGGCCATATCGATCTGGCAATCGGCACGTTTCGTAGAGGAGTAAGCGAGATCATCCCGGAAATGACTCACGTGGCGCTGGAATGGAAGCGCGCGGACCTGGTGAAAGAGATTCCAAATTTTAGCGCCCACCAGTTTCGTTACAATCTCTCGCGTTCTTCCTATGAACGCGAGTGGGGCCGGGAATATCGCAAGCCACGATTCATGACCCGCGTTCTGGCTTTTTGTTTGCGGTGGGTGCCCAAAGTCGGTCCGTTCAAAGCTTTGAAGTTTGTGATCCCCACGCCTGAAACGGAAGATCTCTACATCAAGAGTGTGAATTTAACGGTTGAGCGCTACCGTGGGCTGCTGCACGACGTGGGCAGCGGCGATTTCCATCTGGCGGACATGGACTTTGACACCGGCCAAACGGCAAAGGTCGGAGAATACGAACTGGCGGATTGGGCTTATGCGCGCCTGTTGCAGGACCTCGAGCCTAAAGGGTTCGAGCATGTCTCTCCCGAGCTTCGCACCAATGTCCTGGCGTTCTATCGCGGTCTGGATGTCCCGCCCCCAACCAAGAAGCAGGCGAAGGCGTGGAGGGACGCTCTGAACGAACTGCAGAAACTCCGCGACAAGCCTGCCCAGCCGGGATTGCCGAAGGCCGAAGTGCGAGGCCGAAAAGAAATTCCAGGCTCGAAACAACTCCGCAGTCCCAAAGCCCAGGCCAGCATCTCAGCCGCCGAAGAGTAGCTGAACTGCCGCCTGTGGGAGCGTCAGTTAATCCGAGCCATTCGGGCATCTAAAAACGCTTCGGTCCGCCGTGCGTTGGCTTGACTCGCCTTCCGCAGGGCCTACCATCCGCGCACCTTTTACGATTTGAAATTGAAAGTGAAATTATGAGCACAATTTGCGATATCAAAGCCCGTGAGATTCTCGATTCCCGTGGCAACCCGACTGTCGAAGTAGATGTTATGCTGGCTGACGGTACGGTCGGCCGCGCCGCGGTGCCGTCCGGCGCCAGCACCGGCGAGAACGAAGCCATCGAATTGCGCGACGGCGACAAAAAGCGTTATCTGGGCAAAGGCGTAACCAAGGCAGTCAAAAACGTGACCGAAAAAATTCTGCCTGCCGTCCAAGGCCTCGAAGCCCTCGACCAGTTGACTGTGGACCAAACCATGCTTGATCTGGACGGCACTGAGACCAAATCAAAGCTGGGTGCCAACGCCATTCTTGCTGTTTCACTCGCGAACGCCAAAGCCGCCGCCGCAAACTTGGGCATGCCCGTGTTTCAGTACCTCGGTGGACCCAACGCCAAAGTGCTGCCGGTCCCCATGGCCAACGTCATCAACGGCGGCGCGCATTCCGATGCGCCAATCGACTTCCAAGAATTCATGGTCATGCCCCACGGCATCCCGAGCTTCAGCGAAGGGTTGCGTGCCCTGGCTGAGATATTCCACGCGCTCAAAGGCGTTCTGAAGAAGCGCGGGCTCAGCACGGCGGTCGGTGATGAGGGAGGGTTCGCCCCTAAACTCGACAGCGTTGAGGATGCCATCGAGTCAATCCTTCAAGCGGTGAAGGACGCTGGTTACAACGCCGGCAAAGAGATCTTTCTTGCCCTCGACGTCGCCGCTTCCGAGTTCTACACCGGCAATGGCGGGTACACGTTCAAGAAGAGCACGGGCCAGAAAGTCACCGGGCCTGAGTTGGTCGACCTGTACGTGAAGCTCTGCGGCAAGTATCCCATCGTCAGCATTGAGGATGGCTGCGCCGAGGGCGATTGGAAAAACTGGAAGCTCTTGACGGACAAATTGGGCGACCGCGTTCAATTAGTCGGAGATGATTTGTTCGTCACTAACGTGAAGTTCCTGCAAAAGGGAATCGATACCGGCACCGCCAATTCGATTCTGGTCAAGGTAAACCAGATCGGTTCGTTGACCGAGACTCTCGATGCCGTGAGCCTTGCCCAAACCCACAGCTACACCGCTGTGCTGAGTCATCGCTCCGGTGAAACCGAGGATGCCACGATCGCGGACATTGCCGTGGCTACTAACTGCGGCCAAATCAAGACCGGTTCGCTGAGCCGCACCGACCGCCTGGCTAAGTACAACCAACTTCTCCGCATCGAGCAGATCCTTGGCAAAAACGCCATTTACGCCGGGCGCACCGCTCTGCCCAAAGGCCGGTAGACGCCATTCTCGGCCTCCCACTCGATCATTTTATCGGCGACGTTCATTTGGTAGAGACGCCGTCTGCGGCGTCGTCAATAATCACGCTCGGACCAATTACCTCTTGACGTTCGCCGATCGGGCTGTCAGCATCAGACTGCAGAACTAAGTGAGCGGGCGGATGAAAGGGAACCAGATTCGTTATAACAGGACGCGGCTTCTGCTACGGCTTTTGGCCGTGGCTTCCTTGATGATCTCAATTCACCAAGCTTGCGGATGGCCGGGAGATGGTCATTGGGATCGCCAGTTCAATATGCCCGGAACGGGCACGCGCGATTACGCCATTCGGTTCAACGGCAATCTTCTGTACGCAGGCGGCTACAGCTTGACCACGAATGCCGCCCTTTCCAGCTCAACCATCGTCAATGTTTTCGACGGCACGAACTGGACAACAATCGGGGACATTTCCGGCGGTTCGGGACTCATTGAAGACTTCGGCTTCCTGGGCGGCAAGCTGTATGTCGGCGGGGTATTCAGTCGTGCTGGCGGCGTGCGGACCGGAGGTTTGGCGCAGTGGGATGGTTTGAACTGGTCGAGTGTTGGCGGTGCATTGCCGGCAATCGTTTATACCATTGCCTCCGATGGAACCAACTTGTACGTAGGCGGCAACTTCACGAACGCGCCGGGGATCACGAATTTCGGCAAGTGGGACGGAACCAACTGGTCGGCTGTTGGCGGACCGATTGGTTATTATACGGCCTCGCTCTCACCCGCGGTCAACGCGATTGCTTGGAATCAGGGCAAACTCTATATCGCCGGAAATTTTACGAATGCCGGCAATGTCGCCGCGACGAATCTGGCGTGCTGGGACGGCAACTCCTGGTCGGCCGTCGGTGGCGGCATCGGGGGTTTGAGTGACGTCGTTCAATCGATTCAATTCCTGGGAAACGATTTGTACGTTGCCGGCCAGTTTGCCAGTGCTGGCGGGGTTGCCGCCCTCAATATCGCGAAATGGAACGGGAGTAATTGGTCACCCCTGGGCAGCGGCCTCAAAGCCGCGCCCAATGTTGGTCCGTACGCGCCAGGCAATGCTGCCGTCAATGCGATCGCTTTTCTGGGGACCGACCTGTACGCCACCGGCAACTTCACCAACGCCGGCGGTCTCACAGCCACCCGTGTGGCCAGGTGGGATGGCGCCGCCTGGTATAATCTCGGCGGGCTGAACGGCTTTGGGGTTCGCGCGATTTCCAATTCCGGGTCCATGTATTTTTGCGGCACATTCAATCTGGCCGGCAATGTGATCGGGAACCACGTCGTGCGCTGGGATGGCGCCAATTGGTACGGGATCAATGGCAAACCGGCCAACGGCACGCACCTATTCGTTCAGGGGCTCAGCATGGGCGCCGATGGGCTTTACATGGGCGGCTTCTTCAGCGCCGTCGGATCTACTGTTGCTTCGCGCATTGCTCGCTATGACGGCACCAGCTGGTATCCATTGGGCGACGGACTGACGACACCGCTTAGCGGCAATCTCGATGTGAGGACAATTAAGGCGATGAGCGGTGTTCTTTATGCCGGAGGCGATTTCTCGGCTGCAGGCGGCGTGTTATCCAGTAACGTTGCGTCCTGGGACGGTTATAATTGGTCGGCTTTGGGCAGCGGCGTGGACGGCACGGTGAACGCGATTGATGGTTCGCCCGGCGACGTGTATATTGGCGGATCCTTTCTGAACGCCTGGTATTATCCAGGTTTTGGCGTTTCGGCCAATCGGATCGTCCATTGGGATGGATACTCATGGACACCACTGGGCGCCGGTTTGAACAACACCGTTGGCGCCATCTGCGCTGCGGGCGGAAACGTCTACGTGGGCGGGTCATTCACGACGGCTGATGGCAACACCGCGAACCGAATCGCAATGTGGAATGGGAGTTCGTGGTCATCGCTGGGGACCGGCACCGCGAATGGAGTCAGTAGCACCGTGATGGCTATCCTCGCCGACGGGACAGATATTTACGTTGGCGGCCAATTTACTAATGCCGGCACGGTCGTGGTTCGCGGCATCGCTAAGTGGGATGGCAGCACCTGGTCAGGGCTGGGGCAGGGGGCCTTTGGGACCAGCACGGCGGCAATCCGCGCGCTCGCGAAAGTGAATGGCTATCTCTATGCCGCGGGGACGTTCACTAACATTGGCGGAAACGTCAGCTACAACATCGCCCGATGGGACGGCGCACAGTGGCAGAACATGGGCAGCGGCATTGGTGTTAACACGGCCGGCGCGCGGGGTTACGCGCTCGCGAGTTCCGGCAACGATATCTACGTAGCGGGCATCTTTGAAGACGCTGGCGGCAGCGACGCCGGCTACGTCGCGCATTGGAACGATCAGATTGATTTTACACCACCTTGCATCCTGCGCTTGTCCAATCCCCAGATGTTGACAGGTAACAATTTCGCCTTCCGCGTGAACACAACTGAGCATCCTGCTTATATCGTTGAGTACTCGAGTGATCTTAAGAGCTGGACTCCGTTCACTACGAATGCCCTAGGTTTGCTCGACCTCACCAATTCCGTTCAGGGGGTCAATCTCCGCACCTATCGGCTCCGCGAAATTCCGTAAGCCGGGTACGGCGTGACTGAGTTCAGGCTGCGCGGTCAAAAGATTAAGATGCGGCGAAATTTCGACAGGGCGCAGAGGGGCTTCTCGTTGATCGAGCTCCTGTGCGTGATGGCGATCATCGCGATCCTGGTTAGCCTCATGCTTCCGGCACTGGCCAAGGGATTGCGAAAGGCACGGGGCTTGGGGAATCATTTGGGCGGACCGGGTGGTATCCAAATGCGGATCGGTGAGGTCGCCACGAATTACACCGCATACCGACTGGCTCACCCGAACCACCCACAAATGAGCCGCAGAACCTTTGAGCACGAGCTTAACCTAAGTCCAACTGCAGAGGCGTGGCTTAACCTGAGTTCGGTGGAATATCGGCCGTTCGCAGCCAGCGACCCGGCTGAGCAACCGGCCATCATTGTCCATCCTTCCGAAGGCGGCGGCAGTGGAACTGCAACCGCCGTGTTCACGATTAGAGATCTGCTTTTGCCCTAGTTGCCGGTAAGTGGATTCACTCCCGATCTCCGGAACTTTTGGCGGCGGTTGGATTTTCCAGCATCGTTTTAGCCTCACGGAGCAGGCATTGGCCGATGAGGCGGTCGGGCCACTGTGCGTTGCCGCCGGCTGCTTTTAAGGGAAGCGACGCGGCCAATGAAGTGGCTTTGGCCAGGGATATGGACGCACTGTTGGTGTCGCCCTGGCGCGACTGAGCCATGGCCGTGATGGCAAGGACCTGCAGTTCGCGCGATGATTCATTTTCCGCTGCGGCGCCGTCCGTCCACTTAATGGCGCTGTCGAGCCGGCCGCGGCGGTATTCGGCGAGGGCTTTGGCCAGGCGGAAGGGACCAAAACCGCGGCGAGCGGGTCCGCCGGGCACGGCGGTATCCGCCATCTTTCCGGCGGCATTCACGATCTCGGTCGATTGAGGCAAAATCAAACAAGCTTTGGCCATGCGATCGAGGACCGAGGCGGTGCGGTTGGTAGCGAACTGTTGAAGAATGGCGCGCGATAAAACTTCGTAGGCCGGCGCGTCATCGACGAACGCAAGGAGCGCCGCCAGAGAGTAATAGTGGGCCTGCTCGTTCGGCGCCACCTGGATTAACCGGGAGTAATTGGTAATTGCCTGCTGCCATTCGCCGCGGCGCGCGCGCAGCAGGCCGAGGTTGTTGAGCAGCAGGGCGGTTGCCGGGTGCGAGATCTTATAGACCGCCTGCTCGGCCTCATCGATCTTGCCGTCGCTCAACAGCCGGCTTGCGGCAGATAGCTTTTCGCCGACCTCCGCCTGCTGACGCAATTGGGCTTCGAGCACCAGGGCCTGCTCGGCTTGTTTGCGCAGTCGGGCTTGTTCTAGTTCGGCGGCGACGGCCCGCTGACGAGCGGCGCGTTCCTGAATAAACAGATACAAGGAGAGCCCCATGCCGAGGCACAAGGCAAGCAGCACGGCGATGGCAGCGGCGACGGCGCCTTTGTTACGCCGCACGAGCTTTTGGAATCGATAAGTCTTGCTGGGGGGCCGCGCCACGATGGGCTCGTTGTTCAGGTAGCGCTGAACATCCATGGCCACGCCATTGGCGGTCTCGTAGCGGCGCGTGCGATCCTTTTCGAGCGCCTTCATCACGATCCAATCCAGGTCGCCACGGACCAGGTTGATGAGCTTGGGTGGATCGGTGTGCCGGCGTTGTGCTGCATTGCTGAGGTCGTCGTTGACCATCGTGCGCAAGCGAGTGGAAGGCCGTTCAGGTTCCTTTTCGCGAATCGTTTGGATCAGCTTCTCCATGCCAGCCTGCATTAGGCCATGCGTGTCAAACGGCGTCACGCCCGTGAGCAGTTCGTATAGGAGGACGCCGAGCGCGTAGATATCGCTGCGAGTATCGACGTCCAAACCGCTTAGCTCAGCTTGTTCGGGGCTCATGTAGGCGGGCGTGCCGATGAACTGCTCGTACGCGGTAAACAGTGTCATGTCGGTGAGCCGGCCCTGGGTGGCTTTGGCGATGCCGAAATCGATCACTTTCGGCACCGGCACGCCGTCGTGCATAGTCACCAGGATGTTCGAAGGCTTGATGTCGCGGTGGATGATGCCCTTCTGATGCGCATGCTGAATGGCCTGGCAGACCTGGACGAAAAGCCGCAAGCGATCCTCCGTGCTGACTTTGTTCTGGTCGCAGTACTCGGTGAGTTTGACGCCGCGGACCAATTCCATGACAAAGAACGGGCGGCCGGCGTCAGTTGCACCGGCATCCAGCACCCTGGCAATATTGGGATGGTCCATGAGCGCCAGCGCCTGCCGCTCCGCCTCGAACCGGGCAATGACGCTTTTGGTGTCCATTCCCAGCTTAATCACTTTCAGTGCAACACGCCGCCGCACCGGCTCCTCCTGTTCCGCCATGTAAACTACGCCGCAGCCGCCCTCGCCGATTTGCTGCAGGAGCTTGTAGCGGCCGATGCGCGGGCCGACGAGTTCATCGGACGAGAGCTTCAACAGGACCGTGCCGCCGGGGCCAGTGCCGGCCGGAGCATCACGAACGGTCGGCTGGTCTTGGTTTGGATCGGGCGTGCTCATAGGCAAACCCGAGCTGGGCAACGGCTGCTCATCGGAGGAATCGCGGTTCAAAATGGCTTAAGTCGCTTGCCTGCGCAATCGGGGAATAGATCAAAGTGTGAAGTGCGGGCCCGCCTTCGCTCGGGCACATCTTGGCACAACCAGTGGTGGCGTTTGCTTCAGCAGATTAGTTGCTTCGACCGCTTCGACCGCGTTAGTCTCCGGCGGCTGCGGGTGGGCTTGTTGCTGTACACAAACAAAAAAACTAAATGGCAATTACTAATTCGCGCGTGACGATTCACATGGCCGCGAGCCTTGACGGCTTCATCGCTCGCAAAGACGGGCGCGTCGACTGGATGGAAACGGCAGATGAATTCGCCGGCGGTGAAACGATGGACCCAGCATTGGTCGAGAGCTTCCTTAAGTCGATTGACTGTTACGTAATGGGTTCAAGAACTTATGAGACGGCGTTGAGTTTTGAAGCCAAAGGATTGGGGTGGGCGTATGGCGACAAGCCCCTTTTCGTTCTTACTAGCCGCAAGCTGCCGCGGACCCGGGAAGCCGTCGAGTTTTACTCGGGTGATCTTGCGCAGCTCGTAAATGGGCGTTTGCGGTCAGCGTTTCGAAGCATTTGGTTTGTCGGAGGTGGTTCAGTTTGTGGCGAATGCCTTCGCCTCGGGTTAGCCGATGAAGTTCGTTATTCCATCCTGCCAATTTTGATCGGTGATGGGATCCGTTTTTTCGAGGAGCTCGACCGAGATGTCGACCTGCATCTTATGGAGGTCAAAGGCTATAAGAGCGGGGTGGTGGCGCTTTGTTACGAAGTGCGAGCTGAAATATGAAGGTGCCCGCCGGCAAGGCCGGAATCAAAGAAGAGCAAGCAAGAGCTGGAGTGGGCCATCCACCCAATCGCAGCCGACGCCGGGAGAGATGCTGGCTTGGAACGGGGCCGTTACTGGAACTGCATGATTGCGCTTTTCATTCGGCGGGGGAGGCGACGAAGCGGAACAGGGCATGAACTGGTTGCATCGGCAGGTGTGTGAGTCCGGGAGGTGGCGGCGCCGGCTGGAGAAGGATTTGCTTCCGTGGGCACTAGCGGGCGTGGAACTGGGCGACGTGGTGCTAGAGGTCGGGCCGGGGCCGGGTCTAACGACCGATTTGCTGCGGGGGAGGACGAAGTGTCTAACCGCCTTGGAGGTGGAGACGAATGCGGCCACTGCGTTGCGCGAGCGGTTGGGCGCTGCCAACGTGCGCGTTGTGCTCGGCGACGGGGCGAGGATGCCGTTCGAGGACGGCTCGTTCTCAGCCGTGGTGGCGTTCACCATGCTACACCATGTCCCGACGCCGGCCCTGCAGGACCAAATGTTGGCAGAGGCGCGACGAGTGTTGCGCCCCGGCGGCGTCTTCGCCGGTTTCGATGGCGTCGGTTCGCTGGCCTTCCGGCTCATACATCTGGGCGATACCTATACGCCGGTGGAGCCCGAAACGTTCGGGCAGCGGTTGGAAGCCGCGGGTTTCGCGGACGTTTGCGTGGAGCGTGGGCGGTCGCGTTTCCGTTTCCGCGCCAGGGCGGCATAGCGCGATTGGCGTCGTTGAGGCGTTAAATAATCTCGTGGAACGTGGCCGCTGCGGGCCGGGACGTCCCCAGGACGTCCCCCGCTCCGGCATCCCTTCGCCGGCAGGGATGCCGGCGCTCCCTGAGTTCATGGCAGGAGTTCAGGAGCGAGGCGGCGAAGGACGTTGGTGGCGTCCTCGAAGCGAAAATCCTGGCGTGAAGTTGGCATCATGAAGTCAGGCTTCGTGCCGCTGGCTTGCTGGCCAATCGCCCGGAGAACGTAAGCCGACCATTCCCTTCGATCGGCATCGGATGACTGCAGTGCCTCCGCAGCAATTCTAATGACCTGTGCATTGGTTAAGGCGTTTGGGGTGCTGTAGGCCAGCATGTGGAAGGCGATAAAGGTGTAGCCACTTCCGCGATTGGTTTCGCCGATTGCCTGAATAAGGGCGGGGGTAGCTTGATCCCCAAAACTGCGCAGCCCCTCCAGGGCGTTGCTTTGAAGGGCCTGCCTCGGGCCCAAGGCAGTTTCTTCGAGAGCCTCGAGCGCGGCGAGATTGCCAGGACCGATTGCACCTAACGCACTTACCGCCTGGGAGGCAACCATGTCATTCTTATCGTCAACGTATCGAAGCACTGTCGGAACCGCCGCGGCAGCGTTCGTTCCCATGCCGGCGATGGCTTGAATTGCGCCCAAACGCGTGCCCGATGCGATTGCGTTGGTCAGGATGCTTAGCAATGCCGGCAGAGCATCAGGGCCGATGCTGCCCAACGCCATCAGCGGGCCGTAGCCGAGCATCGTCACAGGCTGTTGGCCATGGTCTTGCGCCTGCAAGACGCTGGCGGGCTGATTGGTCGCCATTCGCGCCAGCGCTGGGATTGCCGACCGGGCGGCGGGGCCCAGAATGGCGAAGGCCTGGATAGCGCCGGAGTCCTCAAACATCGAGGAAGAGCTTCCCATCCGATCCAGGAGAAATGGAATTGAGTTGGTGCCGATATGGGCGACAGCCGTTTTGGCTTCGGCTTTGAGCGGCGTTGGCCAAGCCGACGAAAACACCTCCACATCTGCCAGCCAGTAGCTCAAAGGCTGTCCTTTATACTTTGGCTCGGTGGCGTTCGCGTGCATTTGCTGGAGCTTATCGCGGACAGAGCCGGCGAGGGCAGAGGCCTGATAGGTGGCGTTCGAGAGTGTGGCCTCAGCGACGGTCTGCTCTCTGGGCGGCCCTTTACCCGGCGGCAAGGTTGGTATGTGGGCGTACTGATTAGCCACGGGACGATTGGTTTGGGAAGCGGCATTCGCGGGAACGTACAGCTCGGCACTAGCGAGCACGCCATTGGTGCCCCAGCCGCCGGAGAGCAAGACCTGCCCATCCGGGAGCAGCCTCGCCGTATGGTTATAACGCGGGGCATGCAGGTTGCCGGCGTCGATCCATTTACCGGAGGCCGGGTCGAGCAGTTCGGCGCGGGAAATCCAGGTTGGGGAGGCGTTGGTGTGTTCGTAACCACCGGCGACCAGCAGGGTCCCATCGCGCAGCAGAGTTGCGGTATGAAATTGCCGCGCGCCCTTCAACTGGTTCACGAGGATCGACCAGCGGGCTGTCGCGGGATCGAACAGTTCAGCTGTGGCCAGCGACGGGCGAGGTTGTCCTCCACCAACGACCAGCACTTTGCCATCCGACAAGAAGGTGGCGCTGTAGCCCCGAC
>CAZUVM010000125.1:0-34546 GCA_964623885.1 uncultured Verrucomicrobiota bacterium | reverse complement strand
CTGTTGGCACAGCATCGCTTTATTCAGGATCTGCTGGCACAACCGCGATACTCCGAGCCGAAACGCTTGCACCGGTTCGAGCAACAGGTCTTCTCGCAAAATGGCGAAGACGGCGCATTGGATGAAATCTTCCGGCGAATTGGGACGACGGACCGCCGATTCCTTGAAATCGGAGTTGGCGACGGGCTCGAGAACAACACGACCTACTTTCTTGCGAAGGATTGGAAAGGCTGGTGGATCGACGGTGACGGCAGCGCGATCGACAAAATCAAAAAAAACTTTTGGCAGCCGCTGGCCAAAGGCGACCTCACAATCCGCCACGCGTTGGTCACAGCCGAAAATATCGCCGGGATTGTAAGCGATTTAAAGATACCAGTGGAATTTGACCTGTTCTCTCTCGATATCGATCGGAACACGTATTTCGTTTGGCGCGCGTTGAAACAACTTCGGCCTCGAGTCATAGTGATTGAATTTAATTCCAGTCTCCCGGCGGAAACGGATTGGACCGTCGAATACCGTGCGGACATGGTTTACAACTGTACGTCCTACCTGGGAGCGAGTCTTAAGGCCTATGAGCGGCTGGGAACGGAATTAGGCTATGCGCTGGTCGGTTGCGAGCTTTCGGGCATCAACGCGTTTTTCGTTCGCCGCGACTTGTGCGGAGATAAGTTCGCCGAACCATTCACGGCCGAAAACCACTACGAACCGCCTCGGTATTTTCTGCTCCGGCGCGATGGGCATCCCCGCTGCTTCACAGATATTCCTAAACCGGAGTGATCATGCGGCCTCAAATCAGGTCTTGTTTCGTTAGCCGCTTTTCACCCTAACGCCTCCTTATAAACCTCGACGTGCCTCGCGAAAATGCGGTCCATCCCAAATTGCTCGGCGTTGCGCCGGGTGATGGCAGCCCAGCGCTCATAAGTTCCGGGCTGGTCTATTAATTCCTCCATGCGGTTTGCGAGTGCCGTACTGTCTTTCTCTGGAAAGCTGGGTAGATCTTCGTATTCCTGAAAACACCGGATATCTGTCACGAGCATGGGTTTGTTTGTGGCCAAAGTGGTGGAAATTGCCCCGGACGGGAAATTGCGATCGAGATAGGGAAACACGAAGCAACGCGTCTCAGCGAAAAGCTCTTCCAACAATGGGTCCTGGTTCGCCAGGTATCCGGTAAAGATCACGTAAGATTCCAATTTTCGTTCGGCGGTTAGTTGCTTCAACCAGCCAATGTACGTTCCGCCCTGACCGCCGCCTGGGAAACTCCCTTTCCCCGTCTCACCGCTGATCACGACAAGTTTGATATCCTTGCGGCCCCGCTGATTCACCAGAATATCCATGGCATAAATGCCGTACTCATACCCTTTGATGGGAAACGCAAATCCGAACATTGTGAGAATCTTATCTTCTGACTGAATGCCGAACTTTTTTGCGATCAAACCATGGTGCTCCATTTTTATGTTTGAAGCATAGTTACCTAAATGCGTGTAACGCACCTTACGCTGCATATCGCGAGCCGAAATGACACGGGCGATGTTTTCCAGGCCGATTTTGCTAAGGATAATGATGCGGCGCGATAGCTTGCTGACGGTCCAGAGGTGCAACCGCATGTAGAAACTCCCCAGCGGAAACAGCCATTTGAACTTGCTGAAATGGGGCAACGCCCCCGCCAGGTCATCGACGTTGTAGGTTGAATGAATCGTCGTCACGATGCGAAAGCTGAGCAGTTTAGACCAAAACCACAGGTAGGGGTAATAAAGCATAGCGCTCACACCAACGAGTCGATCGAACATGAAAAACTCATGTTGTATGTGAACGATGTTCACCTTGCGAAACGGCGCCGCCAGCATTTTAGCATGAGTAATGTCCTCAATGCGGAATTCGAGTTCGCCCGAACGCTGGAATTCGGGACGAAACACCTGCCGCGTGTATTCGGCAATACCGTCTCTTTCTTTGCGGGTGGAAGAGAGAACTAAGATCTTACTCAAAACTGGCATTTTAAAGCATCGTCAATGACTTATTTGTGGGCTTTGAATCAGCACCCGTCTCGATTACGCTGAGCAATAAATTTGCTGGAGCAAGTGCAATTCGCCACCTCTCTCAGTGGACCCTCGCGCCATGGCGCAATGCAATCTTTTTTTGCAAATCAGAACAGAACAAACACCTCAAAAGCGTGACAAGCCTTCAGCAAAGATACTAAGGTGTTTTTGGCTGCCTCGCAAAACGCTGACCAATAATCGGCTTTATTGCGAAGTCGCTTTATGTGTGAGCCCAAACAGACGCTGCGTATCAGTGTAATCCTTGTCTGTTACAATAGCCGCGATTGGCTTCCCAAGTGTCTCGAATCGCTGCTTGGTCAAACCTGCGTCAGTGAGATGGAAATCATAATCGTAGACAATGCTTCTTCAGATGGATCAGAACAATTGGCCAGACAATTGACGGAGGGTTTTGCCAATGCGGTGATTCTCCAAACGGGATTCAACGCCGGTTTCGCTGGAGCCAATAACAGAGGAGCGCAAGCTGCCAGAGGGCGCTATTTGTATTTTCTGAATCCTGACACCTGGCTAGAACCCGACTGCCTTGAACAACTCTACTCCGGGGTGGAGCAGGCCGGGGCTGCAGGCGGATGCGGCACAGTATTGGAGTATGAAGATCAAACGGTCCAAGCAAAGGGCAGTGATGGATTTGATATTTTCGGGAATCCTGTGTCGTCTCGAAATTTGAGCGATCCCAAGCGTTTATTCTGTATCGCCGGATTCTACTTCATTCGACGGCAAACGTTCTTCGAATTGGGAATGATGGATGAAGCCCTGTTTATGTACGGTGAAGAAATGGACCTCTCCTGGCGCGTTTGGGTTTGTGGCGAAACGCTTAAATTCATCCCGGCCGCTAGGGTTCACCACCGCGGGGCCGTGGCGGTCAATCCAGCGGGGGGAACACGGTTGGTAGAAAACCGGACAAGCCCAAACAAACGTTTCCTGGCAAATCGAAATTCGTTAGCAGTTATCGCCAAGAATTGCCAACACGTTTTGCTCCTGATGATTATTCCATGCATAATGATGATCTTCGCTGAAGGGTTTACGACCGTGCTCGCCACACGCAAATGGAGCATAGCGAAGCGAGGTTGTTTCGATTCGGTGATTGGCTTTTGGCAAATGCGCGGCAACATCCGAGAGTGGCGGCACAAGGTCCGTGCTCTGCGCCGCAGGAGTGATTTTTGGATGTTGCGGTTCCTGCGCTTTGGCTTCGGGCGAACCGACGAGCTCAAGAAGATGCTTAAAGGGGGATTTCCAAAATTCAACTGAGTACACCATCTCGTCAATTGTTGATGGCTTGAACTATGCGGTCATAGGAATAAAGCGGCTGCGCACCTCCAAGCAGCCTGGAAATCGCTTGCGGGTCGCTTCAAGAGAGTGATATGTCTTAGGTATGCAGGTTTCAGGTTGCTGACTATTGAAAAACCCTGAGGCCAGCAGCACCTGTAAGAGCCGGGAATCACCGCTGCCACTTACTCGGAATCAGATAGGGAAGAACTACATGAAACTGACTTTGAATGGAGTTTTGAGGGTTAATGTTTGCCTCTGGATTGCTTCTTATTTTCTTTGCCTGCTGCAACCAGCGCTCGCCCAAACCAATTGTGCTCCACCCCCTGCCGGTATTGTGAGCTGGTGGCGAGGCGAATTAAGCGCGGGAGACCAAATCGGCACAAACGCCGGTATCCTGCAAAATGGCATCACTTTTACGAACGGTGAGGTGGGCAACGCGTTCTCATTTGACGGAATGAGTAGCAATGTACGCATACCCGCATCTGGCTCATTAGATGTTGGCCAAGCCCCCGGAATGACTATAGAGGCCTGGATCTCACCAAGTCAGGTTACGAGCGGCAAACCTGTTGTCGAATGGGCAGTGGGCGGGAATTATGCGGTTCACTTCTGGGTGCCGGGCACAGCCACCGGCACGCTATACGCCAATATTTTTGGCACCGATAACAACAATCATATCATTGAAAGCCCTGCCGGCATGATAACCGCCAACGTGTTTCAACACATTGCGGTGACGTACGATAAAGCCAGCGGCAATGCTCAATTGTTTGTGAACGGCGCCTTAGTTCAACAAGCGTCTCTGGGTTCGTTCACGCCTTCGACGGCCACAGATCTTTACCTGGGGTATCGGCCATCGACTAGCCCGTTTGGGCCACTGACCTTCCAGGGTTTGATTGACGAAGTTGCGATTTACTCACGAGCACTCTCTTCAAACGAGATCCAGGCAGTCTACCAGGCAGGGCATGCCGGTAAATGTATCACACCGCAGCCGCCACAGATTATTCTCCAACCCACGAATCAAACGGTCCCTGCAGGCGACTGGACCACGTTGAGTTCCATGGCACTTGGCACTTCTCCGCTTTCGTACTTCTGGTATTTCAACGGCACAAATCTGCCCAGTGCGACGAACGCGTCGCTAGCGTTAACCAATATTCAGGTTTCACAGGGAGGCACGTATTTCGTGCAAGTGACCAATGCTTATGGGAATGTTACCAGCTCGGTAGCTGTGCTTACGGTAAAATCGATCCCGAATTGCACCATCCCGCCTGCTGGTTTGATCAGTTGGTGGCCCGCCGATGGCGATGCCTCTGATAGTGTGGGCTCAAACTCCGGCACGCTCTTTGGCAATGCCGCGTTCGTGCCCGGTTTTGTACGGCAGGCGATCGCTCTTGATGGCACAAATGGATATATGCAGGTGCCTGATGCGCCATCATTGAATCCACCATTTGCTTTAAGCATCGAAGCGTGGTTTTATCTAGTGAGTTTCTCAGGAACGGGTCCTCGGTATCTTGTTTGTAAGGATGACGACGGTTCGAACCGTGAGTATTTGATTAATCTGGTTCCGGGTCCGAGCGGTCAACCGGTTTGCCGCGCCCATGTAGGCCTGCCAGGCGGTTACACATATATCACCGGGACCAACGCGATTCAGTTTGGGACATGGACTCATGTCGCTGAGACGTACGATGGAGCCGTTCTCCGGCTGTATGTAAATGGCTCGCTCGATAGCAGTCTTGTTGCGACTGGCGGGGTCAAGAATACCACGCAAACCCTGCGGTTGGGCCGTGGCACGCCAGGTTACTTTTTCAATGGTCTGATTGATGAGGTCAGCCTTTACAATCGAGCCCTCTCGAGCGCAGAAATTCAAAATATCTATAATGCGCGAGCGGCAGGAAAGTGCCACGTGCCTGTAGCACCATTCGTTATCTCGCAACCGACAAATCAAACGGTCACGCTTGGCTCAAATGCCGTCATGAGCATAACGGCGGGAGGCTCGGTGCCATTAAGCTATCAATGGATTTTCAACGGCACACCTCTATCAGGTGCAACCAGAAGTTCGCTTCAGTTTCCAAGTATTCAGACTAGCAACGCAGGCGTTTATTCAGTGATTGTCAGCAATGCGACGGGATTTGTGGTCTCGAGCACTAACGCGGTGCTGACATTAATTTATCCCCCCGCCCCCATCCGCATTACGGGAACCAATGGTGTATCTGCTGGCATCGTGACTTTGACGGTGTCCATCGCAGCAAATGGGATTGAAAATGCACTTGGATTCAGCCTCAATTTCGATGCCACAAAATTGACTTATGTCGGTAGCGTTGTCGGCAGTGGAGCACCTGGCGCGGTACTCTTGGCAAATACAAGCCAGACCAATAGCGGGCGCGTAGGGCTGGCAGTGGCATTGCCGCCTGGCGCGTCCCTCAATCCAGGCACCCAACAGATTGCCCAAGTGACGTTCCTCGCCGCGCCCCTTACTAACTTCGCTTCGACTCCCGTATCATTTGGGGATTCACCCACCATCCGGCAATTACTCGATGGTCTAGTCAACCCGTTGTCCGCAACGTTCGGCGGAGCTGCCACCGTAAATATCTCGCCCGCCGGATTCGAGGGGGATTTATTTCCCAGGCCT
Organism: uncultured Verrucomicrobiota bacterium; assembly: GCA_964623885.1. Lineage (GTDB taxonomy): Bacteria > Verrucomicrobiota > Verrucomicrobiia > Limisphaerales > UBA8199 > CAZUVM01. Next base: position 28,603 of record CAZUVM010000125.1, on the reverse strand, counting down.
AACGGGGATCAAACGATCAGCCTTGCTGACTGGTTACTTATGGGACGCTATGTAGCCCGGCTGGATTATCCAACCAACACTTCTGAATTCCAGCGCGCTGACTGTGCTCCGCGTGCGACCCTGGGGGATGGGACTATTCGCGTGAGCGACTGGGTACAGCTTGGCCGGTACGCCTTCGGATTAGATTTGTGGTCACCGGCTGGCGGACCAACAAACGAACTTTTCGTCCCTGTCGCCGGTCCATCAGCGACAAGAGTAGTCACAGCGGGTGCGCTTGCACTTTTGCCCGGACGAACCGCAAAGGTAAGCATAAATCTGGCCGCTCAGGGCAACGAAAACGCTTTGGCGTTTAGTCTTAGTTTTGACGCGCGGGTGGTATTTAACGGCGCCGCACTCGGACCTGACGGAGCCGGCATGACACTTTTCGTCAATACCAATCAGACCGCATCCGGGAAAATAGGCTTCGCCATGGCGTTGGGTGCTGGAGCGAAACTCGCACCAGGACCCAAAGAGATACTCGATCTGACCTTCACCGCCTCGCCGAGTGCTATGGGCAGCTTTTCGCCGGGGTGGGCAGACGCACCGGTCACGCGTGAAATCTCCGATGCCGCAGCGCTGGTGCTACCAGCCAGTTATGCTAATGGTTTCATACCTTCTCTTTCTATTTCGCGGCTGGGAACAAATGTAATTCTCTCGTGGCCGGTTAGCAGCTCCGGTTTCGTATTGCAGGAAGCTAACGGAGCACTGACATCAGGCGGTGTTTGGACGAACGTGCCCGCGATACCGGTAATCAGCAATTCGGACAATAGCGTGACATTGCCGCTGGAGGTCGGACCGACTTTTTACCGATTGTCACAGTAACAACGAGGGCCGTAAATGCAGTCGTGGGGCCAGGGATTCAGCGATTTTCCTTGCAATCAAAGAAACGGCTGATTGATTGTACGCAGGAACATGGTCGTTAAACTGTGTTGCGCCTTGATGAACGATTACAGTCAAATTAGAGATAATTATCTCACGCTGCTCAAAAAGACCTTGCGCTTTGAGTTTTGGGAGGACCCGGGAAAACCTCTGGAGATCGTGAGCTATCGCGCGCCGCGCATTTTGCAGCCATTATTGCGAGGTATTGCTCACAGTCTCGCGAGATTTCGTGTTCGTGTGGTGGTTTTGCGGGATATGGAACAGGAACGACGCGCACCGGGATCGACCTGGCCGGCATGTGCCCACACAATGGTCAGCATGGAACGTCTGGATAACATCCAAGCAATATTAGAGAAAATCCTACGAGAACAGGTGCCTGGAGATTTAATCGAAACCGGGGTCTGGCGCGGTGGTTCATGCATCCTGATGCGCGGGATATTGAAAGCGTACGGGGACACAAGCAGGCGAGTTTTCGTAGCCGATTCGTTCGCTGGTCTTCCCAAGCCCGATGCTGAAAAATATCCTGCCGATCTCGGCGACAAGCATTTTACGCATGATTTCCTGGCCGTTTCGCAGGAGCAAGTTCAGGAGAATTTTCGCAAGTATGGGCTTTTGGATGAGCAGGTCGTTTTTTTGAAAGGCTGGTTTAAGGACACATTGCCGGCGGCGCCAATAAAGTCGATTGCGCTGATGCGATTAGACGGGGATATGTACGAATCGACCATGGATGCTTTGACTAGTCTTTACGATAAGCTTTCTCCAGGAGGCTTTTGTATAATCGATGATTATTCCCTACCCGGCTGCCACGCGGCAGTAGACGATTTCCGAAATCGCCGCCAAATCCGAGAACCCCTTCAACATATTGACTCAAGCAGTTGTTACTGGCGGAAACCTGGGAAACAGGACCAGGGCACAAGCTCTGAAAGAGACTGTGCTGAGACAGCCAAATTGCTGCGATAGTGTAGATGAAACGTTTTGAAAAGCTGTGGACGGTTCTGCTTATTTTCGCGGGGATTCTGCTCCTTTTGTTTTGGCGAGGTTTTTTGCCGGGACATACTTTTTTCTCCAATGACGGCCCGTTAGGGTCTTTAGTGCAGGAATGCCGGAGATTGCCCGGTACATTCTTCGGAGAATGGGACGACCTCAACAGCATTGGGTATCGGGGAGGCGGTGCTCTTCCGAGTATCTCGTATGCCATAGTCTTTCTGCTTGGCCCGGTAGGCTATTCTCGATTCAACATCCCGGTCGCGTTGTTAATTTTGGGTGTTGGAGCCTGGTGCTTTTTCCGTCAGTTGAAATTGGCTTCGGTCGCGTGCCTTCTGGGCGGGATTGCAGCAATGTTGGCGCTCAGTTTCTTTTCCGCGGCATGCTGGGGCGTATCGGCGCAATGTATTGCCTTCGGAATGAGCTTCTTCGCTTTGGCAGCACTAACACACACCGAGGGGCCAACCCGCTGGTCTCGCGTTATGCTTGCCGGCCTCGCTGTTGGCATGGCTGTTACCGAGGGAGCAGATATCGGGGCTCTGTTTAGTGTGTTTGTGGCAGCATATATAATGTACCAAGGTTTCAATGAGGAGGTGCAAAAGCCAGCGCCGCTCGAGCAGGCCTTTCTCTGGATTTGCCTTGCAGGCTCAATCCTGTTCATAGGTGGCGGCGTACTGCTGTGGCTGGCCGAGACCTTTGGACGAACCGGCTTGAGCTTTGCACACTCGGCTGCACAGAAACTCGGTCCAGTCGTGCTGATTTGTTTGTGTGCGGGCACGGTTGCCCTTTGGCTTGCGTTGGTTAAGCGAAAGCCATTGGCCTGCCGGCTCGTGCGAGGGCTGCCCCGATTGGCAGTGGTAGTGATTTTCGCAGGCTTTTTGGCAGCCCAAACCATCTCAACATTAGTGGCCACGCAAATCAGCGGGGTCCAGGGCACTGAACAGAATGCGCAGTCGAAGGCTCAGCGCTGGGACTTCGCGACACAGTGGAGCATGCCAAAAAAGGAGGCGTTGTTGGGCCTCACGGTTCCCGGCCTATTCGGCTACAGAATGGATACTCCGGGCGGCGGCAGTTATTGGGGTTTGGCCGGTAGCGACCCGGCTTGGGATCGTTATTGGGATGCTCAGGCGCGCGGCCAAAGCGATGTGCCCAAGCCAGGGGGAATAATCCGGTTCGGTGGTGGTGGTCACTATGCTGGGGTTTTGGTAGTGCTGCTGGCAGTTTGGGCTGGAATCCAAGCTATTCGTGGAAAGAACTCGGTTTTTGCGCTAGCCAATCGCCGGGGAGCGTGGTTTTGGATGGCAGTAGTAGCGGTATCGCTGCCCCTTGCTTTTGGCCGATTTGCTCCGTTCTACCAAATCCCTTACTTTTCTTTACCTCTTTTTTCAACGGTTCGAAATCCTGCAAAGTTCCTTCATCCGACCACGTTGGGGCTGGTGATACTCTTTGCCTATGGTATCCATGGGCTATGGCGGCAGTTTATGGAGCAGCATTCAGAACGCACTGTCGAAAATGCAACTCATGAAAATGCTGAGGATCCGAGCCGCTTACGCGTAAAGGGCGCAAAAGCAACCGATCGAAGACCCCGCCCCAGTGAGCCGGGCGTGCCGGTTTCCGCCAAACTCAAATTATGGTGGCAAACGGTCCGCGGGTTTGATCGACAGTGGACAATAGGCTGCTTCGCAGTTCTGGCGGCGTGCCTGCTCGCGTGGCTACTATATGCAGCCAATCAGGACGCACTCATTCGCTACCTTCAGGAAGTGCAGATCGATGCCACTACCTCAGAAGCTGTGGCCAAGTACAGTATTGGTCAAGCCGGCTGGTTTTTGTTGTTGCTGACGGTAGCCATTGGCCTGGTGATTGTTTCGATGGCCGGGGTGTTTTCCGGTCGTCGAGCCAAATGGGGAGCAACACTGTTGGGGTTGTTTCTAGTGGTAGACCTCGGGCGCGCTGGATCCAAGTGGATTGTGGTGTGGAATTATCAACAGAAATACGCCACTGACCAGGTACTTGATCGGCTACGAGAGAAGCCTTACGAACACCGGGTGGCCGGTCTTCCAGCATGGTTTGAAATGCCATGGTTTCAACAGATCTTTAAGATCCCTCCTCAATTTGCCTCAATCGAGCAATACTTTCGTCATGGTGTCTATGGCGTTGAATGGGCCCAGCATCAATTCCTATATTACAACATCCAGTCTCTCGACTTGGTTCAATTGCCAAGAATGCCCGAAGATCTTGCGTCCTTCAATTCCACCTTCGAATTGCCCTTTAGAACCTCAAATACCGAAGAGATATTGCACCGAATGTCGACGCGGGTAGCTCGCTATTGGCAACTCACCAACACGCGTTACCTGCTCGGGGCGGCAGGGTGGCTTGATTTCCTTAATCAACAGTTGGATCCGGGTCACCATCGGTTCCGCGTAATAGAGCAGTTCGAGATGACGCCGAAGCCGGGCGTTCTGCAGCCTGTCGACTTTTCCCAATTGGCCGCTGTTCCCGCCACAAACGGCCCGTTTGCTTTGTATGAATTCGCCGGTGCCTTGCCCCGCGCCAAGCTCTATACGAATTGGCAGGTAAACACCAACAATCAGGAGATCTTGAATCAGCTCACCGCCCCAGAATTCGATCCCGAAAAGACGGTGCTCGTAAATGATGTAATTCCCGCTTCGGCCACCAGTGGCTCAACCAACACCGTCGCGGGCACGGTCGAGTTTGCCGGCTATGCACCGACTGATTTAAAGCTCAAAGCGACGGCCTCGGCCCCATCGGTGCTGCTGCTCAACGATCGGTACGAGCCTAACTGGCATGCTTTCGTGGATGACACCCCTGCCCCGCTGCTTCGTTGCAATTACCTCATGCGTGGGCTGTATCTCACGCCCGGAGCACATACAATCGAATTCAGATTCCAGCCACCGGAAAACATGTTTTACGTCAGCCTTTCAGCAATCATTCTGGGCGTGGCGCTCTGCGGCGTTTTGCTGGTTAGGAATAAGAGCCCGGGACCTAAACCCGCCGGCAAGCCGGTAACCGAGCCGAGCACCACCGAAAAAAAGGAAAGCTTAAAGTCGGAAAAATCGATGGCCGCTCGATGACCGAGCCTCAATGGTGCGACAGCGTCAGGAAGAGAATAATCGCTGCCACTACCGTCAATACTGCGAGGCTGATCTTTACCCAGCTTTTTGGATATTTACCCGCGATTGCGCCGGTGTAGCCGTTAATCACCACCTGGTAATTCTTCGCACCGTAGTTATAGGTCAGCAGCCAGATAGGCGTGAGAATATGTTTGAACGTCTGGCCTGAGTAGTCCGTCTCGACCTGCAGATTCCGGTACGTATCGCCAGGCACTTGACCTCCGCAGAGCCGTTCCATTTCCGCATCCATTTCCTCACGGGCCTCTTTGGCTGCGGCTATTAGATCGATTTGATAACGCTCGACAACCCAGCCCGAAAGGAAACCAGGATTATAAGAGACAAGTTCTTTCGTTGGGAACGGCTCGATCCGGCGCAGTATTGCTTCCTGCACCCCGCGGGATGCCGGGACGAGTTCGTCATCGAAAAAATGATCGAGCGCACCGCTACTGGGTTGCCAACGGACTTTCTGGACTTGCCGCGTTTTGGTCTGGCCATCTGAATCCCGGTAAGTTTCTGTTTCGTAATAATAGTAGCCACTCTCTGCTGTCCAATCGGCGTGAACCTGGGCATCAAACGTCCAGTAGGGAATATAAAGGCCTTTTACCGTATCAGTCAGTGCGGCTCGTTTGAGCAGGTTGGGCGCGAACCAGCGATTGCCATACCAGCGACGCATTGCATTGCGCACCTGGTCTTCGCTGAGCTTCATCGGCAACAAACTCTCAGGCCGAAAGGCAGCCTTGATTTCCTGGTAGGGCACTAGCGCGGTGGAACCGCAGAAATCACAGCGCTGGCTTACACGCCCTGCGTCAAACACCGAAATGGCCTGGCAACTTTGGCAGCGCACCGAGACCTTGTCCGCCTGCCACCCGCGCTGGTCATCCGGTATCCCACGAAGAGCGGCCACAAGGTCATGCTCGACGATGACTTGGTCGCCTTTGGAGCTGAGTTGCACTTGGGCAGGAGAAACCGTGCCACAAAACGGGCACACAAGCGCTTGTTTGCCAGGATTCCACTGTGCCTCGCCTCCGCAAGAGGGGCAGGAAAACTTCTTTTGAGCAAGAGCTTCGGGCATGGACTTATGACTGGATAAAATGCTGGAGGTAATGGCCGAATCACACTGCTCGACCAGTTCAGCTTTTCAGAAACTCATCCAATGCACCGCGAGTAATTCGCCAGGTCGAACCGATTTTCTTGCCCTTGAGCGAGCCGTCCGCCAAAGCCGTCATTACATCCGCTTCGCTCACTCCCAAAGCCTTGGCGGCATCTGCCGGGCTGAGCAGCTCCGGCAAGCCATTCGGCACGGGCGGCGGGGTTGATGGAGAGCCTGCCGGCCCTGCAGCACTGAACGCTTGGGCCATTTGCTGACCGAGCGTCAGCCCGGCGCCCAGCTCGGCGGCGGAGCTTGCCGCGCCGGCACCGCTCCCTTTCGTCATGCCTTCGGCCATCTGATACTTTACGTAATCGTTCAAGTTGCCAATGGCCGACATGCTCGATCGTTTGTCGATCGCTTGTTCGACTTCTGGCGGAACAGAAACGTTCTCTACGATAAAGCTGGGGATCTCGATGCCATATTTGGCGGTTACGGCCGGATTAATCAGTGGCAGTAAAGCCGCGCCGAGTTCCTGGTAACGTGCCGCCAAATCCAGCACCGGAACATTGGCGGCGGTCAACGCCTCGCTGAATACACTGACTATTCGCGATCGCATGGTATCGGCAAACTCGTCCAGCCGGAAATGGTCGTCCGTACCGGCCACTTCCTTAAGGAACAACTTCGGGTCCACCACATGAAAATCATAAGTGCCGTAAGCGCGAACGCGGACGACGCCGAAATCCTTGTCCCGCGTCATAATCGGGTTCGCTGTTCCCCATTTATTGCCGGTGAACAAGCGCGTGTTGACGAAGTAAACGTCCGCCTTAAAAGGTGATTCGAGACCGTACTTCCAGCCGCGCAACGTTGAGAGGATAGGAATATTGTCGGTCGTTAGTGTCCATTTGCCGGGACCAAACGTGTCGCCGAATTGGCCGAGGTAAATGAACTGGGCGACTTGCGACTCGCGAACGATGAGCTGCGCCCCCCGCTTAATCTCCTTGTTCAAATCCGGGTATCGGAAGGAAATTGTGTCCCGGGAATCGTCTTCCCACTGGATGATTTCCAGGAACTGAGTCTTCAGATAGTCCATTAAGCCCATAGAATTTGCCTTTCTTTTTTTGGTTATCATCATGCGGGTTGGGACACGTGTGAAGTACAAACTCACGCCGGTTGTGTAATCACTTCGAGCCGCGAGAATTCACCAGCGGAAAAAGCGCGCGGCGAGAATGTTGGCAATGGCGCCCCATACCAGCAACACACCCAGCGCGGGCGCCGCATCGGCAAGCGTCCCCCCGAAACTGATCAATTGGTGCAGTGCGTGCATTGCCCACCCCGTTGGTACACAGAATGCCGCGGATTTAAGCGCCGGCGGAACTACTTCCAATGGCCACCAGCAGCCTCCCACGGCCCCCATCAACATTGACACCAGGACACACAGTCCAATGACTTTGTCTTCGGCACGAATAATCGAACCTAGTAATACCCCAAGAGAGCCCGCCACCCACGAATAGATCAACATTGTCAGCAGCACCGCAGGTAAGTTCGCGCCCAGGTTCACTCCGAACAGAAATCGACCGGCCAGCAGGTAAACCGCTACCTGCACCGCCGCCAGACTGAACAGGCCATAGATTTTGCCTGCTACCATTTCCCCCCGCGTTACCGGCTGGCAAGCAAGGCGACGCATGATCCCCTCCTCGCGCTGTTTCGTCATGGACACTCCTCCGAAAATCAACAGATTCATCATGACGTACATCACCATATTGCCGGGCAGGGAAAAGCTGAACCCGGCAGGTACCGGCTTGCGCCCGGCAAAGGAGGCCTGCAGCCTGACGGTTCCCGGTGACTGTTGCGCTGCGCGAAGAGCTGATTCTGAACAAACGCCATCGGCCCCTGCGCGCAGTAAGTCTGAATTAATAGCGATGAGGGCGCGAACCAGACGCAACTCCACCATCGCCCCCGCGCCCGACATGTTCTCTTCCCTTTTTGAGAATTCGACCTTCGCCTGTTCACCGCCAAGAACGCGTGAGCTGAAGTCTGCAGGAATCCGGATTTGCTGCGGGGCATCTTCGTGCTCGCCGGGATTAATCACATTCATGCCGTGTGTGCCCAATTCTGCCTTGAATACCGCAGCGACAAAATTGGTATCCTGGTTATCTACCAGCACGGATGGTTTGATGTTGGCGGGGTCACCAGGGCCGCGGACTGCGTAGCCCATAAAGCCGATGAACACGATCGGGATTAGAAAAAGCCACACAAAACTCGTCTTGATCTTCAGGAACACACGCAGGTCCGTGTGGCCAATTAGTAGAATGTTTCTCATGGACTAACGACTTCCTTTCGCGAGTCCACGGCGCAATGCCAACGCCGCCACAGCCATGAGAACAAGGCCAACCAGCGCGGTCTTTGCCGCGATGCCAATCCAGCTCGGCGGCTCAGTGTTGAAAGCCACCGCGCGCACCGCCTGAGAGTACCAATAGTTGGGCAGCACCGGCGTAATAAAATTCCGCAGAAATGCCGGGAGTTGCTCGGCCGGGAAAGTCGACCCTCCGGCCAGCCCAATCATCATGGCTGTTACGTTTCCCATGGCCTGGGCGGCCCGATGCTCTCCCAACAAAGCGGGCAGCAACAGCATTAGGCCGCAGGCAAACAAGCAATAGCTCGCCGTCAAGGCTGCCACTGCTAACGGGTCGCGCCAATGAATGCGGAAAAGCAAACCGCCCCCCCCCAGCATCACCACACTACTTAGCAGCAGCAAAACGAAACAAAAAACGCCTTTTGAGACTACGAAAACATAAAGCTGGTGATGAAGCGTGCGATAGCGCTGCAGAGTTCGCTCTTGGACTTCCCGTTGAACATCCCGGGCGGCGTTATCGCCTAGAAACAACAAGAACATCGAGACTAATCCAGGCAACAAGTAACCGAAGATATTGAAGTCCGGCACGCCCGGAGCTTTAGTCGTCGCCTTGGTCGAACGTTGAACTGAGGCTTCGGATGGGGATGCCATGCGTTCGGTATTCTGAGTCGCACCTGATTCGGCTGGCGCATCTTTGGTATAAGTAACGCGCAGAGGCGAGAGTACTTTGCGCGCTGCTTCAATGCGGTCACCGGCCCGTACGATCAACTCGGCCACGCGGTGGTAGTCGCCGGAGTCATCAAATACCGTTTGCCATTGAGGAAGCTCGTCCCCGAAATTCCGCTTAATTGCATCCAGAGCAGTGGCGAAGACTTCCACCAATTCCTCCAGAACCGCGGGGTGAATTGATTGTGCCGGGTTTTTGATCAGTTCCAAAGTGACAACGTTGGTAGTGACCAGGTAATTGCGGGTGAATCCCTTCGGAATAATCAACAGCGCGCTTATTTTGTCCTCGCGCACTTGTCGTAAAGCCTCTCCCTTGTCCAGCACGAGCGGCTCGAGATACTGGCTACTCTCACCCTGGGTCAATCCCCCTTTCAAAAAGCGAGTCAGCATCGAGTCATCTTCGTCTACCAGTGCAAAGCGGATCCGGCCTAACCCTCCCGAGTTTGATTTGGGCCCAAACGCCAACCCTACGAGTGCGGTGATAGCCACTGGTATGACGAGGAAAATCACCCAGCCCACCGGATTGCGCCAGGCGCGGCGGAGATCTTTCCAGAGCAACACCCGTAACGTGTTCATTCGCGCAATTCGCGGCCGGTCAGTTGAAGGAACACGTCATTTAAGTTCGGCCGTTTCAAAGTCACATTCTCCACTTTGACCGGCAAGGCGAGCAACTCGCGCAGGCACTCGCCGGGATCACGTGCCGCCGCGGCCGCCACGAGCATTTGGCGCGTGGATCTTTGCAGTAATCGAAAGCGCTCCCCGAAACCAGGCCACGCGTCCGGTGTTGCTGATCCTAAATCTCCTTCAAGCACAAACACCTTGTCACCGCCCAGCCGATCTTGCAGTTCCGGCAGTGTTCCCTCGGCCAGAAGCTTGCCGTGATCGATGATCCCGATCCGCCGGCAAAGATTCTCAGCTTCTTCAAGGTAGTGCGTAGTGTAGAGAATTGCGGTTCCGTCCGCGCAAAGGCCCTGAATGAAGTCCAGTATGTTCCTTCGAGCTTGAGGATCGATCCCCACGGTGGGCTCATCCAGAAGCAGCAACCGCGGACGATGTAAAAGCGCCGCCCCTAGGTTGATGCGCCGCTTCATGCCGCCGGAGTACGTCTTGACTGCATCCTTGGCACGATCCGCCAGCGAAAGCGCAGCCAATAATTCATCGGCGCGTTTGCGCGCATCCGCGCTGGTCAACCCGGCAATCCGTCCCCAAAATTCAAGGTTTTCGCGACCCGAAAGTTCCTGGTAAAGCGCCACATCCTGTGGAACCACACCCATTAGCCGCTTGGCGCGCGCGGGATCGCTGGCAAAATCAATTCCGGCGACAATCACTTTTCCGGCGTCTGCGCTCAAAAGCCCGGCGATCACGGAAATTGTTGTAGTCTTCCCGGCGCCGTTTGGGCCAAGCAAGCCGTAGATTTCTCCTTCCCGCACCTCAAAACTAATCTCCTCTACGGCCCGAACGGCACCGTAAGACTTAGATAAGCGCTCAACTTTCAGCAGCGACATGGCACGGAAACTATCGACGGGAGCGTCAAGACGCAACGACTGAATGCGACCCTTCTCCGGCTACAAAGCCAATAGGGCTAGCGCCACGACTAAATTGTAGCCAAAATGTGCGGCAATGGCGGAACCAATTGCGGACGATCGCAAGCGGCACCACAAGGCCACCAAGGCCAGACCGGAAATGCCTACGAGCGCAGGCAGGAAATGAATTACTTCGGGTAGATGCAACGCGCAGAAAATGGCCGTGCTGGCAAGAGCCGCGCGCGCATGACCGAAAGAGCGCCGATATCCCCCATATAGAACACCGCGGAACAGGAGTTCCTCGATCGGCGGGGCAACAAGCAGTCCGATGACCACCCAAAGGAAGCGAGACAGACCAGGGATTTGCGCCATCCTTGTCAGTGGCCCTTGACTGTGCATCCAGGTTGGTCCAGCGATCAGCGCCAAGGCGCCGTAGGCCAATCCAGCCATGAATCCCATTCCCAGACCTAGGCTGACGTGTTTAATCGACCCCACTCTCCAGGCAGCACCGGTCGGAGTTTCGTCCGCAAGCTCGTTGCCGATGAGGAGAGTGCACGCTGCGAGCATCACAATGCCACCGCCCAAAGCCGCAATCACTACTATTGGGGCTGTGATGCCCTGCATAAATTCGGTCAAATTGTGGCGATCGCGGAGGTCCGCTCCTCCTAACTGTCCGGTGATCCCAGCCGCCGCCCCCGCAACCAGAGCAACAAGGAATTGCGCGCCGATAAATATGACCAGAATCAGGGTTGCCCGAGCTCCCGTCAGCTTCGGTTCAATAGCAATTAAAGGCGGCGGCTCCGGCGCGGGAGGAGCCAGGAATGGTGTGCCGCACTCGGGGCATGCGATGGAGTCGTTCTCGTTTTGGCGGCCGCAGTAATCACAGGATTTCATCGCCTTGCGAATCAGGTTTGCACAAATCAGTCCTGGCTCACGCTTCACTGACAAGGAAGCTCGCCGGGATCAACAGGCAGCGCGTATGCTAGTGTTCATGCGCAACGGGGCAAAACAATTCGCCACCCAAACATCGCGGCGGTGCGGTCCGAGTCACAAGGAGTAGTTTTTTCCCAAATTCATTGCGAACTTGAGCAAACGCAAAGCGCCACCTTCGAGCGGAACGGCAAAATCAGCGTAATCCCGGTGAAGAAAACCGGATAAAGGTTCCAGGCCAAAGATAACGGCTTTAGTCACCGTTCTTTCTTGCGCTTGAGTCGTGGCGCGCCGGGATCAGCACTTCTGCCACATAGGCTTCAAGTTCCATAGCCCGGTGCCGGACGGTGTGCCGCGACAGCACACGTGCCCGAGCCCGCTTGCCAATCAAGCAACGCTCGGCTTCGCTCGTCTCCAGAAGATAGTATAGGCTCTCTTCGGAACAACTCGTGATTAGGATTTCCTTATGCGGTTCGAAAAGGGCATCAAGGCCTTCGCAACAGTCGCTTAGGATCGGTGTGCCACAGGCGGCCGCCTCGAATAAACGGACGCTTGGTGAATAGCCGGCAGCCTTTGCATCCGTGCGAGTGATGTTCAGAGTGAATCTCTGGCTGTTGTAAAAGTCGCGTCGTTTGGCCCCGCTAAAATGCGGATGGCGAACCACGTTTTTTGGCCAGCGAATGTTTCGCGGATATTGCGTGCCGGCGATAACAAATCTGCCTTTCTGCCAGTCGCGGGCGACTTGCAGCAGCAATTCATCGAGCGCAGGTTGTCGATCTTCACGATATGCTCCCATATAACCCAGGTCACATTTTTTCGGTCGGTTTTCGGGGAAATACAGAGTAGGATCCACCGAGCAGTACAGGGGTTGAGCCATGGGCGACCCATACTGTTCCCTGAGGCGCTCCAAAATGCCTCCACCCGTGAAGGAAAGATAGATATCGTAGCGCGGAATGAGGTCCGCCGAGAGATAATCGAGATTGCCTCGATCCAAACTGGCAATGGTCAATGTAGTGTCCCGGTCATAGAAGGCCTTCACACCATTTGCGGTTTTCGTCACCCAAGTGCCAATGGTGGCACCTTGCGGCTCATAGCACCCAACGATGACCAGGTCTGCTCGCCGGACTGTAGTGGCAAATCGGTCCCTGAGTTGCTCCACGGTGGAATAAAATGCGAGCCGACCGAAAGGCGGTTTGGGTAAAGCCTGATTAGCAGCGTGCCACGAAGCCTCCCGCTCAAGGCACAGAACATCGTGACCCCGTGCGGCAAGTTCTCGAACCAATCCGCGGTAAGCAGCATGGCCGTTGGCTGAAGAGGAAAAGATTGGGAGCCCCAGAATGACTATTTTCCACGGCCCTAATCTTGAATCGATCTGCGGCGGAGATTTGAGCCCAACATCAAGACTCCCGCTTCGCGGCCAGAGGCTCTCCAGCGTCACCATGCGAGGGCGGGTCGACAGCGCTGGTGATTTGGTCACGGGACGAACGGTGGGGAGCATTTGTTCCAAGGTCTTCATTATGCGATTTGGGAAATCAGGAAACTGAGGGTGGAATGGATTACTTGCTGGCAGTCAAAACGGCAACCGTTGGCGTACGGCAGTGGCGATTGGCGATCTTTGGCTCCAAAGTACTCCGCAAGTTGTGCAAACCGAATTTTCAAATCGACGCGATCATAACCAGCTCATATCCGCAACTGTATGGGGTACTTCCCATAGCCAGGGGAGAATAAGACGCTATGGCTCCTATAGGAGTTAAGGAGTGCAGCGTAATGCTCAGTTTTCGTCGAGTTGCACGTCGTGCTGGAAAACTGCGTGTAGAGTAGTGTTTTCCATGTTCAGTTTGGCCACCACCGGGAAGCATGTTCTCACCCTACTGTGAACTTGCTTCGTTCTGCGTCATAAATGTTCAAGTGAGATTGACGACAAAAGCGCTTCTCGCCTTGGAACAATACTTTTAAATTTGCCGAGATGCCGTCATAGGGTCTCAGGGAAAACCGGGGGATGACCCATGACGGCCTCGGCATGCTTGGCACGAAAGCGTCAGTCCTCCATTATCGTGAATCAACCGAGACAGGGCTGAATCGCACCCCACACTAAGCTTTGGTGGCGATACAGACTTTCTGCGCTGTCAGCGGCACAGGCGCTACCTGGCCCACTCCGGGTGCTCAACGAACGAGTAACAGAGCAAATGGCAAATCGCCATTTGCGCGTCCTCAACCCGGCCGTAATGCGTGTCGCTGATGGCCAACACCTTTTCAGCTATCTCGGCCATGCGCCCCTTCTTGCCGCCAACCAAAGCCACCGTATGCAACCCATGATCGCGCGCCCACTGTAAGGCTTTGACACAATTGGGTGAATTTCCACTGACGCTAATCCCAAGGGCGATATCTCCAGGCTTGCCGTAGTTTTGCAGTTGGCCTACAAACACTTCATCGTACGCGTAATCATTCGCCAGGGCCGTCATCCAACTCACGTTGTCGTTAAGCGAAAGCACTCGAAATCGTTTGCCCACTTTGTCAGATGCGCTTTTGCCCAGGTCGGTGGCCAGGTGCGAAGCGTTCGCCCCGCTGCCGCCGTTGCCAAATACGAAAATATGCCTCCCCTCGGTCAACGCTGTCCGAAAGAGTTCGATTATCTCGACCACAGCCGGCACCGGGATCGAATCATGCGCTGCTTTCTGCGCCTGCAGATAATCGGAAACCCACTGCTTAATCACGCTTCAAGGATAGGCAGCCTGCTGCTCCTTGTCATTGCGAAACTGAGATGATGGGACCCGCGTGTCCTGTTACCCAAGTGCTTCGGCCAGAGTTTCTAAAACTGAATCCACACTCACCGAAGCCATGCAGCGCAGCAACTCCTCACGTGTACCCTGGATGCCGCGGCCATCGTATTTGTAGTACTCAAGATTCCGTCCTCCAATGGCAGGATTTCGGATGAGCACAAAAGGATTCCCATACGGCTCATTGGTTTTATTAAACGTCGGCGCCTCAATAACAATCTGGTGCGGGGCCTTCACTGCGGCCGCTAAATGCATCAGCGCGGTGTCGACACTCAGGAACGCGGAGCACCGTTGCATAAGCGCGCCGGCTTCACGCAAGGTCCGGCTTTCGGCGCGCATCACCAGCGGAGATTTAACGCTGGCCAAAATTTGCTCCAGGTCGGGCTGCTCCTCAGGTCCTCCGAAGAGCAAAATAGCAAGGTCGGGCCACCGCTCTGTCACCTTCTTCAAAAGTACAATATAATGCCCCAGCGGCCACCGTTTAAGCGTGAGATTCTTGGTGCCGCCGGAGCCGACATGCACGCCGAGCCGACGCTTTGCTTGGAGCCCCTTTTGGGCAATGAACGACTCTGCCCACTGATGCTCGCCAGCAGTGAGGAAAACCTCCAGTTCATGTTTCGGCAGCAGCGGTCTTTTGCTCAGAAGCCCCAATATGTCGAAATTATTGTCAATCGTGTGCCGGCCATAATCTTGAGGCAGCGTGCAGTTCACCAGCAACGAATCGAGGAGGCCGAAGTTCTCGTAGCGGTGGCTAATCCGCTTACGCGCGCCGACCAATCGCGCGGCCAGGCGGTAATGGATGCGGCTTTGCGGGTGGGTGTTGATTGAGAGATCGTATTGCTGGCGCGATAGCGAGCGCAAAAATCGCAGCGACTCACCCTTCGACGATTTGATAAGGTTTCTTTGGTAAACAGTGTTCAGGTGCGGGTTACCTTCGAGGAGGTCCTTGGATCCCGCCCAGAGCACCAAAGCGTCAACCTGCGCATCCGGGTAGTTGGCCCTCAGCTCGTGGATTAGAGGTGTCGCCAGCAGCGCGTCCCCGATCCCCGCCAACGCGATCACCAGAATCTTCATTCCCGAAAATTCGCGAACTGGAGCGCTACCGGAAAATCGTGGGCCCGCACGGCGCCCATCACCGTCTGAAGTTCGTCGCGGCTCTTGCTGGTGACGCGAATTTGTTGGTCCTGAATTTGGGTCGTGACCTTGAATTTTGATTCGCGAATAAAACCGGTGACCTGTTTAGCCACCTCCGGTTCGAGGCCCTGCTTGATCTTGATCACCTGCCGGGCATGGCCTAAAGGCGAAACCTCCGGCTCGCATTGCTCCACGTTTTTAAGGCTGATATTGCGCCGGGCGATTTTGCCGATGACGATCTCGGCCAGCGCCTTCAGTTTGAAACCGTTTTCCGCCGAGAGTTTAATCTCGTTTTTGTCGAGGACGATTTCCGCTTGCGTCCCTTTGAAATCGAAGCGGTTGGCCAGTTCCTTTTTGGCAATATTGACAGCGTTCTCGATTTCCATCGAGTTAACCTGGCTGACGATGTCGAACGAAGGCATGCGGATAGGCTAATCCAGCTACGCAGAATGGGAAGGTTTTTGCTGCAGAGGTTTACCCCGCGGCCGTTTATCCTTTTGTCGACATTGGTTGACATGTAACCTCTCGCTTTGGACGGCTCAGTATCAGGTATGAGCGTAACGTCGGAACCGAAACGGTGTGGCAGATGCGGCGGGCCCATTCCCACTGAAGCGCCGCAAGGCTTGTGTCCCAAATGCCTGTTGATGCAGGCCTCTTTGCCCACAGAAGCAGGCAAAGAAGAGCCGGCGAAAACGGCTCCGCCAACTACAGCAGAACTGGCGGCGGCCTTCCCGCACTTTGAAACCCTGGAACTTATCGGCCAGGGCGGAATGGGTTATGTATTCAAGGCCCGTCAGCCGAAACTCGATCGATTCGTGGCGCTCAAGATTCTGCCGGCCTCCATGGCAGCAGACCCGGCGTTTGCTGAGCGGTTTACGCGGGAAGGACGATTGTTGGCGCGCCTCAATCATCCAAATATCGTTTCCATTTACGATTTCGGCATCGCCAATGGGTTCTTTTACCTGCTGATGGAGTATGTAGACGGCGTGAACCTCCGCCAAGCCATGAAAGCAGGCCGGTTCACTCCGTCCCAGGCACTTGCGATTGTTCCCAAAATCTGTGAGGCACTCCAATTCGCCCATAACGAAGGCATCCTCCACCGCGACATCAAGCCGGAGAATATTCTGCTCGATACGAAAGGTCGGGTCAAAATCGCCGATTTTGGAATTGCCAAACTCGTCGGCGAGCAGGGAACTGATGCCACGCTAACCACCAGCGGCGCCACCTTGGGCACTCCGCACTACATGGCGCCCGAGCAACTCGAAGAACCGCAGAACGTGGACCAGCGCGCAGATGTTTATTCTCTGGGCGTGGTTTTTTACGAAATGCTCACTGGCGAACTGCCCCTAGGCCGATTCGCGCCACCATCAGAAAAATCCGCAGTGGACCCGCGAGTGGATGAAGTAGTCCTCCATACGCTGGAGAAGGAGCGTGAGCGCCGAACCCAAAGCGCCGAGGAGGTGAAAACTCAGGTTGAGACCATTGCCGGAAGCAGCACCCAGCCCCCAGCCGCGCAAGTCCCTCGAGCTTCAGCGGCTCCAGCAAAGCGAACGCCGGGTCGGTTTTGGAAAAGACTCGCCGTGGTGGGGCTTGCACTTTTCGCCATCCTGGCTATCGCCGTCGTGGGACTCTTGGCGCGCGTTCAACGCGCACGCGTCTCCGCTGAAACCTGGTCCCCGACTGAAACGCCGACGAGTGCGACTTTGCAGAACATATTGGACCAGGCCAAAGAGTTGATGTCCAAAGGTGCTTACGAGGAATCGTTGCAACGATACATCTGGTATCACAACCACTCAAAGAATGATCCCAGCCAGGTAGGCGTGCGTAATTCATCTGCGCAGTCCGATTGGATCGAATTCGGTCGCCGATACCCAAAAGCGCGGCAAGCGCTCACCGAGATCCGCGACGAGGATGTGGCCGAATTCGCTGCGGGGCACGGCTATTTTGATTTGTTCCTGGAGGTGTCGTCCATGAATTCGTACCTGGGCGATGAGGATGCCACCGTGGCGTTGTTCAAGCAGATAGACTCGCGGGACAAGCGGTTGGCAGACCAGTGCTATGCAATAGTGGAACCTGCGCTGATCGAGCGACGTGAATACAATCTATGCCTAAAATACGTGGGGCCACCCCAGGAACGCTTCGACCGAAGCCGCGACTCGTTGGAACGGTCTAGAAAATCAAGCGAACAGCAAAAGGTTCTATGGCAACAGAACCTTGACCGATGGCGGGAGATGGGAAAAACCAATTCCACCTTTGCCAATTTCCAACCTCCACCACTACCCGACCTTTCCAAATTCGCAGATAAGAACTTCGTGGCACAAACGCGGCAGCTAATCCAGATCCTGGTCGCCACCGGCAGCAAGGCTCAAGCGGAGAGCATCCGCGACCAAGCCCTGGCTTTACTCGATACGTCCGAGCTCAAGTCGGCTGTCTCTGACGCCGAAAAAAAGATCTCAAAGTGAGCGGGATGATTTGACTACTGAGAATACACCACCGAGCAATAAGGCGCCCGCGGCATTCGTCACGACTCACTGGACGCGCGTGCTCGAGGCGCGCGGCGATTCCGTGGGCGCCAAGGCTGCGTTGAGCGATTTGTGCGCCGCTTATTACGCACCGGTGTTCGCGTTTATCAGACGCAACGCACCGGATGAAGAATCGGCTCGTGATCTCACCCAGGAGTTCTTCGCCCGATTGCTTGCGCAGGAGAGCATTGGCCGTGTGGATCCCGAATTGGGCCGTTTCCGTTCTTTCCTCCTTGGCGCGGTGAAACATTTTCTCTCCGACGCGCGACGACATGC
The DNA here is from genome assembly GCA_964623885.1 of uncultured Verrucomicrobiota bacterium. Classification (GTDB taxonomy): domain Bacteria; phylum Verrucomicrobiota; class Verrucomicrobiia; order Limisphaerales; family UBA8199; genus CAZUVM01. The sequence goes on along the minus strand of CAZUVM010000125.1, from coordinate 10,239 downwards.
GCATCGTTTGAAACGTGGTGGCGGCCAACCCGCCGAATCGCTCGATGCCGGCACTGACACTTCACCTGGGCTGCAACTGGCCGACCCGCGCGCTCTTACTCCTGATCGCGAATTCGATCGGAAATGGGCTTTTACGCTTCTCGACCGCGCCCTTGCCATCCTGGCACAAGAACAAGCCGTGGCTGGAAAATCTCATGAATTCGAGGTGCTCAAACCGTGGCTCACCGGGGATAGCGTCGAAATCTCGCAAGCCGATGCCGCCGGCCGGCTCGAGTCGAATGAAGGTGCGGTCAAAGTCGCGATTCACCGCTTGCGTCGCCACTTCCGGGAGGTGATTAAAAGCGAGATTGGGCAAACCGTCAGCGAGCGCGCCGATGTGGAGGCCGAGCTGTGCTATCTTCTCGATGCGCTGCGGTAAAACGGAGCACGGTTGTCAGTGCTAAAATCGACCAGCCCTCAACGCCGCTTCGAGTTGCCTCAAATCCTTTGGCAACTCCGCAGTCCAGGTGATGCGAGTGCCGGGTCGATCGGGATGTTCCAGGCCCAGCAGTTCAGAATGCAATGCCTGGCGTGGGAATTCAATCGATGAGGCCAATGCTCGAACTGCAGGATTATACATTCTGTCTCCGATCAGCGGCAAACCAACATGAGCAGCCTGGATACGGATTTGATGCTTGAGACCGGTTTCGAGCCGCAGACGTAGTTTGGTCACAAAGCCTTTTCGATCCGCTAACGGATACTCCGCCATGACCTGATAATGAGTGATCGCCTCACGGATGTTTTCAGTTGCTGTCCCGCGGCGCGGCGTAGCTACAACCTCCTGCCGCAGCTCGTCACCGCTCAACTGCAACCATTGCCGCCAAGTGCCCTCCGCAGCTCGCGGTCGACCTTCAACAAAGGCGATGTATTCGCGCTGCATCCGGTGCGTCTGAACCTGGTCGATTAGACGCTGGCGAGCCGTCGGATTCGTAGCCAGGCAAAACACACCGCTCGTGTACTGGTCAAGCCGGTGAACCGGCAATGGCTGAATCCGCCGATACGCGGGCGGAAGCGAGCGACCATCTACGTCCCGGTTACGAACCTTGAGGCGACCCGCAAGGAAATCGCCAAGAATGCTCAAAGCGGAGAGTTCAGCGCCTGGACCAGGAACCGAAATAAGCCCGGGGGCCTTGTTAATAACCGCAACCGCAGAATCAAGGTGGAGCAACGAAACCCTCGGATGAATCTGCAAACCGGACCCACAGTCCAAGGTCGTTGTGTGTCGTCCACCTAACTCAATCGTGTCGGTCTCAGCGACGGATTGATTCGCTTTGCGAATCACTGCTCCATTCAAAGTGACACGACCCGCGGCAATCCACTGTTTCGCTCGCGTCCGCGCAGTACCGGGATACTGCAGGAGAAGTAAATCCAAGAGCGTTTTTGAGCCGGCCTCGATCACTCTTCAATTATACAGTCTCGCACCTATCGTCACCAATCTGAAGACGCTCCGGTCCCAACCTCCTCGTACGCACACCGGGCACTCACCAGCGGCCTGAGGTAATAAAAGAACAAGGCGCGGAGCCGAATGGTCCCGCGCCTGGGTTGATATCGATGGACTTTTATCGTCGGCTGAATTCGCGGCGTCCGCCGCCACGAGGACCACCGGCACGCGGGCCGCGGTCTTCCTTCGGCCGTGCTTCGTTCACGGTCAAGGTCCGGCCGTCGATCTGTGCGCCGTTCATGGCCTCGATCGCTTTTTGCGCCTCTTCGGGCGAACCCATGGTCACGAAGGCGAACCCGCGGGGACGGCCGGTAACCCGGTCCGTCATTAGGCTGGCCTCGACCACGGTTCCGTGGGCGGCAAAAGCGTCCTGGAGATCGTTTTCGGTCGTGTTGAACGAAAGGTTCCCCACAAATAACTTGGTGTTCATTATGATGTCTTGATTTGTCCCTTTAGTCCCTGTGCTGCCAAACTGTTCCCGACTGCCGGGTTTCAAATCATCACCGAACCAACGTTCACCTGAGGATTTACCATGTCCTGGAGTTACAAGCTAACTAGTAGACCCGCTCAATATGTACCAATCCCGCGAAATAGCAAGCGCGCCATTTTGACCGGCCGCGCGGCCGCGAAAATTCATTGTTGGCTTTTGCCCGATTTGGTATGCCGAAGCCGCTGGGCCCATGATCGCCGAACCGATTCGGCGCGACCAATTTAAATGACTAACCAATCCAAGGAGTCCGTGTTGACCTTGGCCGTTTCCTCTCGAAATGACGTTTCGTGGCAACTTGGGTTGACAGTTTTGGTCGCCGTTGGCTCGTTCTATATTGCCAGCATTAGCGCCGAAGCCGGCCTAATGATGATTTTTTACGTACTGGCGCTTCTCCAATTGAGCGCCGCTTCGACTTGGCGTCGTGCATTCTATTCGGGGCTCGTCGTCGGCCTACTGATCGGCGCCACGCGATTGACCTTCTTCTGGGGGATTTTTTCCGCCGGCGCCTTAGCGCTTTGGCTCGTTTATGCTTTCTGGATCGCTCTGTTTGTCGCGAAAGCGCGGCTGTGCCGGAATCGATTTCCGGGCGCGTGGGGTTTGCTGCCGATTCCGTTTCTTTGGTGCGGCATAGAGTATTTTCGCAGCGAGCTGTACTATTTGAGATTCTCCTGGCTTAGCCCTGGATTCGCATTTGCGGCCACACCTGCTGCCGTGCCAATTTCATGCGTCGGCGTCTATGGGATTGGCTTTCTATTCATGACCATCGCTTGCGCCGCTGTTTGCGTTTGGCAAAGATCAAAAGTTCTCGGCTTGCTCACTATCACAGTGGGGTTGATTTTGCTCCGACTGGCGCCCTCGATACACAGGGATGCCCCAGCCAAGACCATGCCCCTTAAAATTGCGGGTGTACAGATGGAGTTTCCCACTGAATCTGAGGTTCTTTTGCAATTGACACAGTTGGTGCGACGAAATCCTGCGGCTGAATTGCTGGTATTGAGCGAGTACACTTTTGACGGACCTATACCCGCCTCAATCACCAACTGGTGTCGCAATCACCAACGATTTGTTGTCCTCGGCGGCAAAGACCCAACCGTGAAAAGCAATTTTTACAATACAGCTTTTGTCATTTCACCATCTGGTGACACTACTTTTCGTCAGGTCAAAAGTATCCCCATACAGTTTTTCCGCGACGGTTTGCCGGCGCCCGAGCAAAGGGTTTGGGATTCACCCTGGGGCAAGCTCGGGTTCTGCATCTGCTACGACCTGAGTTACAGCCGGGTCACCGATCGGCTGATTAAGCAAGGCGCTCAAGCCCTCATTGTGCCCACGATGGATGTAATCGATTGGGGCGAAGCTGAACACAAACTTCACGCGCGCGTGGCTCCCTTGCGGGCCGCTGAATATGGAGTGCCTATCTTTCGTCTGGCCAGCTCCGGAATCTCCCAAGCAGTCGATCGAAACGGCCACGTCCTGGCTACGGCCCCGTTTCCTGGAGACGGAGTTGTCCTCGCGAGCACTCTCGACCTTCCAGGCGCCGGTCGTTTGCCCTGGGATCGGTACCTGGCGCCGATCTCGACCGGCCTCACCGCGATCCTCGGCTTGCTGTTTACGATCGAGCAAATTCTCGGTCGAACAATCGGCAGCCGGCGAATACCTCAAACCGCTTCTCCCCAACAATGCGAAGACTGATCTTTTTGTTCCTGCGCCTCTTCTACGGCTTCCGCGCGTGGAATGTCGAAGCGGTGCGGACCCCGGGACCGGTGCTGCTTTTGTCGAACCATCTTTCCTGGTTCGACTGGATGTTGTTGGGCGGTTGCCTCGAGAAAGATTGGCGGTTCGTCACTTCCAGTACGACGGCCGAACTGAGCCCGCTGCATCGGTGGATCATGGTCAATCGCCTCACCTTTCCAGTCGACATGAACTCGCCCTACGCGGTGAAGCACATGGCGGAATATCTGCAAGCGGGCGGGCGCCTCGTTTTGTTTCCTGAAGGCCGCATGTCCACCACCGGTTCGCTGATGAAGCTGTTCGAGGGCACCGGTTTTCTTATCCACAAAACCGGCGCCAAAGTCGTCACCGCCTATCTGCGCGGCGCCGGGCGATTGCCGTTCTCTCGCAATCCAAATCGCAAAGCTTGGTTTCCGAGGTTATCCGTCCACTTCAGTAATGTGCTGGCCCCGCCTGACCTGGGCCGCGCCGGTGTTGCGGAGGCGCGAACGCGTTTAATGGATTGGCTGCGGGACCAAATGGTCCGCCAGCAATTCGAAGTCGAAATGCAGCATGGCGCGCCAACGGTTCCCGCTGCAATTGTGGAAACTGCCCGCGAAAATGCCGCTCGAGTCGTCCTTCAGGACGTTACCCTGCAACAAGTGAGCTATCGCCGGTTGCTGGTAGGCGCCGATCTGCTCGCGTCACAATGGCGGCAGCTCGTGTCGCCAACTGAGCCGCGCGTCGGTGTGCTGTTGCCCAACGTTAACGCCCTGCCCGTGGTTTTGCTCAGTCTGTGGAACGCTGGCAAGATCCCTGCAATCCTCAACTACACCACCGGGCCGGGCATCCTCCTGGCGTGCTCCTGTCTCGCAAATCTCAAAACCATTGTCACTTCCAAGGCATTCATCGAGCGCGCCAAACTGGATCTCACACTCCTTAAATCAGCCGGCATTCAATTCCTGTTTCTCGAGGACGTGCGCGTCAAAATTTCAGGCGTACAGAAAATCGCAACCATGCTGCGCCGCTGGGTCGGCCCGCATCCCCCCCTGCCCCGCCTGGACACCAATGACACAGCAGTCGTTCTTTTCACAAGCGGCTCCGAAGGCGACCCAAAAGGGGTCGAACTCACCCATCGCAACCTGCTGGCCAACATGCGCCAGATGGCCTCAGTCATCGACCTGATGCAGACCGATCGGTTCTTCAATGCCTTGCCTTTGTTTCACAGCTTCGGGCTTACCGTAGGTCTGCTCCTCCCGCTCGTGCATGGCGAATTTGTATTCCTGTACCTCTCACCGCTTCATTACCGCGTTGTTCCATCCGCGTTCTACAATCTCAATTGCACGGTGTTCTTCGGCACCAATACTTTCCTGCATGGTTACGCGCGGAAAGCCCATCCTTACGATTTCCGCAGCTTGCGTTACCTTTTCGCCGGCGCCGAAAAACTACAGGACAGCACCAGCGAGACCTGGATGCGCAAGTTCGGCGTTCGCGTGCTCGAAGGTTATGGCGCGACCGAGTGCAGCCCTTGCCTGAGCGCCAATGTTCCTGTGCGCGCGCGCATGGGCTCGGCCGGACAATTTCTGCCGGGCATCGAACACCGCCTCGAACCGGTGGAAGGCATCACCGACCCGTCCGCGCCCGTCGGCCGACTGTTTGTTCGCGGACCCAACGTCATGCGTGGGTACTTGAACCCCGAGGCCAACGCGCGCTTCCAGGCTCTCTGCGGCTGGTATGACACCGGCGACATTGCCAAAGTGGATACTGATGGCTTCGTATACATTCAAGGTCGGTTGAAGCGCTTTGCCAAAATCAGCGGCGAGATGGTAAGCTTAATGGCCGTTGAAGATGTCCTCGCTGGCGGATTTCCACAATATGGTCCGAAGTTCGCCATTGCGGTCGTTGCACGGCCAGACGAACATAAGGGTGAGAAGCTCGTTGCGGTAACGACCGAACCGCGCCTGACCCTCGAACAGGTGCGCGAAGTAATCCGCGGACGCGGGCTTAGCAACCTGGCAGTGCCCCGCGATTTGAAATGCGTGCGCGAACTGCCACGCCTCGGAACTGGAAAAGTGAACCATCGCGAGCTGGAAAAAATGGTGTGATTTAGCCACAAACGCGCCAAGCAGCGCGCCGAGGCGATCCCCTGCCCTTCACTTTTGCAATGCCCGAGTCAGTCCAAGTCCAAATCTACGGCGCCGCTTCTCAGCCGGCGCTCATTTATCTGCCCGGACTCCACGGCGACTGGACCATTATTGGCGGCTTCCGACGCGCTGTGGGTGACCGCGTGCGTTTCGTCGAAGTGACTTACCCGCGCACACTGACCTGGTCGCTCGCGGATTACGCCGCCGGTATTGCTGAAGCATTGCGTGCCAATGGGATTGCAGGTGGCTGGCTGCTGGGAGAATCATTCGGATCGCAGGTCGCATGGGAGATGGCAGCGGGCGAGGGTTTTTCAATTGAAGGCATTATTCTGGCCGGCGGGTTTGTGCGGCATCCTTCGCGCGTTGCGGTGAAGTTGGCAGAGCGGTTTGCCGGTGGCATTCCGCTTAATTGGCTCGTGCGGGTGCTTTTCGGCTATGCTCGCATTAAACAACTGCGCTATCGGCACTGCCCCGAAGCGGTAAAAGCGATCCAAGAGTTTCTTGCCCGCCGCACCGAGGAGGATCGGCAGGCGGCCAAACATCGCCTCCATCTGATTTCGAACAGCGACGCTTGCGAAATCGCCCGCCATGTCCGGGTACCGGTTTATGCTTTGTCCGGCTCGATTGACCCGGTGGTCCCCTGGTTTCCGGTGCGCCGCTGGCTCAGACGGAATTGCCCTGCCCTGCGCGACTTTAAAATAATCTGGCCGGCCGAGCACAATGTGCTGAGCAGTGCTCCTAATCCTGCGGCCCGACAGATTCTGGAGTGGATCGCTCCAACGCCCTCGGGAACGTCGACCTGATCTTGAGTTACTGGCCTGGGCTTTCCTGTGGCGGCAAGCTCTTGCCGTCTCCAGGCAGGAAAGGCGGCGTAAACCACGCCACCTTGCCTTCGCTGTGCTTGAGGTGTTGCACGAGCGCCCGCGCATCCGTTGAGATTAATCCCGCCTGTTCCATTTCTGCCCAGCGCTGGTCAGCACCGGACAGATTACCCTTTTGAGCGGCATTTGGCTTCATCGCGAATCTCTAACACACTCCACCCGTCCTGGCTTTGGGGAATACACCTTACCTTTCGACTTTCACCTCCGATCTTTCCAGGATCTTTCTGGCCACCTCAGCGATCGCCTTCGCCAGACTCGGTGGCTCGATAACCTCCACGTTGCTGCCCCAACCCAGTACCCAACGCTCAATCTCCGTCAGGCTCGACAATTTCAGGCGCAGCTCCACACCTCCGTTATCCAGATCATCGAGTCGCTGGGAATCATGCCACCGCTTCTCGCGGATATAATCAGCCACGGCAGGATCGAACCGCAGCACAACCTCATAGCGGCCCCGCCCAGAATGAACGCCGAAGCTGTCGCGCAAGCGGTCCTCGAGCGAAAAACGCTGGACGCGCAGAAAACGTTTACCGGTGCGCTTTAAACTTTGGATGCGTCCAGGAACAAAGGTGCGAATGTCGCGGCGCAGGTGGTCGTAGGCAAACAGAAACCATTCGCCGTTGATGTTGGCCAGGTGATAGGGATCGATGATCCGGCGCTCGCCTTGCCGCTGCCCCGGCTTGCGATATTCCAGTTCGAGTTGCTGGCGGCGGGACGTGGCCTCGGCCAGCGTGTCGAAAATCGCCAGGTCCAGGATCGGTTCAGCTCGCGTGCGAAACGAGATCGTGCGCTCGACATCCGCCAGGTCCAGGGAAATGGTTTCCGGAAGGGACTCCTGCATCTTGCGCAGCGCGCTCAGTAGTGGCCGTTCGAAACTGGTGCCCCGGTATTGGTGCAGCGCCCGCTCGGCAACCAGCAATGCGAAAAGTTCCCCTTGCGTGATCTGCAGCGACGGGAACGTGCTCACGTCTTCGGTGTAATAATACCCGAAGCGGGTGCGGTCGAATGCCAGCGGCAATCGCATCCGGTCGCGCATGAACTCGATGTCCCGATGCACCGATTTGGTGCTGACTTCGAACTCCTCCGCCAGCTTCGACGCATTCGGATAATCCCCCGCCTGGATGGCCTGGTGAATCCGCAGCATGCGTTCCAGGGGCGGGCGCGCCTGGGGCAGAACAACTTGGGAACTCCGGCCGGAAGCAGCTTTCATGCGCTGCGTTGGCTATCAAATCCAGCCAGTCGCGTAAAGCGCAGAACGGAGCCCGGGAGCACCCGCATCCCTGCCGACCCTTTCAGACGGCGGGCTCTTTACGGCAGCAGCTTTCCGATCACAATTGCAGCCTCTATTCAACCAAGCTCTGGCGCACCAACCTGAAGGGTTGGCGCCCTGTGCAAAGAGCTAACCGCTATGCCGCACCACTGCACTAATAAACGATCACACGGTAGAAGATCGTATCGACGCCAGGAAGGAACCGGCTGTCAGTCAGCGTCACATTCGTATTCACACCAGGAACATCATCCTGCACCGTTTCCCACGTACTGAGGTTGGTTGAAGCTTCGAGCCGGTACGTTCGATTCGTGCTGGTGGTGAACGTAACTTTGAATCGCCCGTCAGCAAGCCGGTTCAGATTTAACAACTCGAATACCGATAGAGGATCGCGCGGATTGGTATTGGCGCGGAATTCCTTCCAGTTTGGCATTCCGTCACGGTCGGGATCGTCCAATTCATTGGTGTAATAGTCAGGCCGGCCCGTGTAGGAATAGCCATTGCTGATGAGCCAAGGTATTGGCGTGCCGAAAGGCAGCATGGGAAAGCTCGTAACAAAAATGTTGCTCTGCAGGACGAAAGTTTGCCCGCCGCTGTTGGTGTAAATCGAATTGTCGAGGGTAAAAAAGCTGAAAGCGTTTGAGACGTCGAAGATGTCGCTGAACCTGAAGCTAACCATCGGTCCGAAGCCGGGGTAAGGAAGGGAAAAGACCGGCGCAATGTTATTGCTTATAGACAGGTAAAAACCACCCGCGCCATCGCCGGTTTGAGTCAGAGTAACGCCGAAAAGGAGTTGGCCGAAGTTGGTCGACTGGAGCACGGGCACGCACGGGTAATTGGGCCGGTAATGCACGTTGAACACCGAAATGCGCTGAGGAACATAAGTCGCCTCCAGGGTGATCGCGGGTGGCACAATTCCCGCCTCGACCACCAAGCGGACCGCGCCGGTGAGTACCCCCGCGGGCGGTCCGTTGCTGGCGGGATAATAATAGGGAATGATGAAGTTAGTGCTGGCAGGGACAATGTTCGTGGTCGGCGGCGTTGTTGATGTGTCGATGTTGGTCTGACCCGGCGTGACTGGATTCGTGGGCGAATCGATTTGGAGGCCTTGATACAGCAGGCTGAACGACGGCATGAACGGCTCAGGCTCACGGTGGAGGGTTGCCCAGCGCAGAATATATTGTGCCTCGAATTCCTTGCTCAACAGCGAGAACTGGTCCTCGACCGTAAACAACGGCTGCGCCAGAAACAGCTTTCCGCCAGTTCCGATGGTGAGCGACGACAACGTGAACACATCTGCATTTTTGGTCAGGCCAACCGCGTAAATCCTAATGTCGCGATTAGTGGCCGCGGCGAGGACAGTGTACAACGTATTGGTGCTGGACGTGTCAATTCCATCAGACACGAAAACCAGAATATGCTGTTCGTTTGGATTGGCGCCGCTTAAAGCAGCGGCCGCATCAGCCAACGCGTCGAAACAACGCGACCCCGACGCAAACCCATTGATGTAGTTGGTCCAGATGCCCGCGATGGCGCTGTCGATCGCACTTTTATCGGACGCCAGCGGCAGCACTTGCTGCGCTCGCCAATCTTCCCGGTGAAACTCGTAAGCCCCGAATTGCGTGGTAGCCGGTTGCTGGCTGATGAAATACTCGGCGCCGCTGATTTCCTCCGTCACATTTGCGGGCTGACTTGAGATGCTATCACTGAAATCGAGCACCAGGTACCCTCGCAATGGACGCGTCGAACCGCGCGTCAGGAAATGACCGGTTTCGGTTGAACTGATCGGCACGCCGTCTTCCTTGCAGATCGCCGCTATGTTCGTGGGATCCGCCACCAGCCCGAATCCTAGCCCGGGAACAGCGCTGTCGCGCAGCCGGAATGTGAAATCCAACAAATACGGCGAGGAGTACCGATACGTAATGTCTTCAATGGCGAAGCCCCGGAGCCGTTCGGGAGCAATTTGAATATGGACAACGCCGCTACCGACACCCCACTGGTTGGTAACCCAAATCGCTGGATAAAAATCGCCAGTGTAAAACGGGAACCCGGAGATCGCTCCGGTGTTCGGGTCGAGGAACAAGGCAACCGGGAAATTCGGGCTGCCAAATGTTGCCGGTCCGTCCGAAACAGCGATCTGACTGTTGAGATTCACGTTTTCAGTGCCGGATACAACCGACGGACCGAGTATCGTCGGAATCGACGATGCAATCGTCAGCGCCAGGACCTCCGTGTCGGAACTGCAGCCATTGGCCGCCGAGATCAGTGGACTG
>CAZUVM010000124.1:0-8236 GCA_964623885.1 uncultured Verrucomicrobiota bacterium | reverse complement strand
CGGGAGGGGCGTTGCGGCCGTTCCCGCGACGGCCTCCTCCTGGTCGGGCGCGTCGTCCGCGGCGTTGGGGATGTGCCATTGGTTGCGCTTGGCCATCCAGGACTGATACCGATCAAAGCTCCACATCCCGGATTCCGCCCCCGTCTCCAGGGCCTGGGGCAGTTTGAAGAAATCCCGGTTGCGGATGAACGTCTTCACCGGATTGGTCGCGCGGAGGATCTCGCACTCGGGCACCCGGATGTTGAGATCGGGCCGGAAGCGCAGGCGCTGGCACACCACGCCGACGAGCGAATCGGCCAGCTGCGCGGCGATGTTGTTTTGGATCTCGGAGGGGAAGGCGAGCACGATGCGCTGGAGCGCTTCCGCGCAGGTCCCGGAATGCACCGTGGTGAGCACCAGGTGGCCCGTTTCGGCGGCTTGCATCGCGGCCAGGGCGCTGTCCGCATCGCGGATTTCGCCCAGGAGAATCACCTCAGGGTCCTGGCGCACCGCGTTGCGAATTCCGTTGGCGAAAGATTCGGTATCGACGCCGACCTCGCGTTGTTCAAACTGGCATTTATCCTCTTCGAAAAGATACTCGATAGGATCTTCTATGGTGACGATCCGCAACGCCAGGGTTTCGTTGAGCCGCTGCAACAGCGCGCGGATGGTCGTGCTCTTGCCCTGGCCGGAGGCGCCGGTCACGATCAACAGCCCGCGCGGCTCTTTCACCAAATCGGCGATCGTGTCCGGCAACTCGAGGTCTTGCAATTTGAGCATGTGCTGCGGCACGACCCGGAACGAGCAGGATTGTTTGCCCTGCTGTTTACTGAAATTGGCTCGATAACGCACCTGCGCGCACAGAAAGCTCAAGTCCATCTCGAGTTGCTTCTCAATCCGCTCGTAGATGGAGCTCGAAAACGCTTGGTGCAGCATTCTCATAACGTCATCATTGGCGGGCACCGGAAATTGTTCCGGCGCAATTCGCCGGAGTTTGCCATCCTCGCGGATGGAATAGCGGCGGTCGGCTTGAGTATGGAGATCGGTGGCGCGTTGGCCGCAACTCCAAACGAGGATTTTGCCCAACTCGGTCGCTGGATCGACACGTTCCATGTGCTTCTGTTCAGCTTGAACTGTGCCCGCAGTTTTTCCGCGTCGGGTACGTTGCCGTTCAACGCAGTAGGGACGTTAAAGGCTTGGTCCTTCGTCTTCAGCCGGAGGCGGGTTGTGCAAAGTGCATGAACCGCGGGGGGTAAAACGAGCAGTTTGCATGATTTCGCCGGGGGAACGGCACTTGGCGGCAGCCGGTTAAATGCGGATGCAGTTAGACCCCAGTGAGTTGGGAATTCAAGGACGAGATGGCGCTTCATCTGCTGGTGATAAACAGCACGGCGAGTTTCTTGAATCAACCGGCGTCGCCGGAGTCGTTGGCGGAAGGCGCGACGGGACATTCGCAGTGCGGACGCCAACAAACACCATCATGGATCCTTTAGGGGAATGGAATCAGTCGCGTTGGAATCAGTTGAACGAGCTGGAAGAGATGCGCGACACGCTGCAAGGCCTGTTCGGCAACTCAGATTTCACCAGGCCTGAGAAAGACGCGGGGGCGCCAGAGTGGATCCCGGTGGTGGACGTCTGCGAAGACGCCCGCGGGTACGTCATAAAAGCTGAGCTGCCCCAAGTGAAAAAAGAAGACGTGAAGATCACCATGGAAGCTGGGATGCTAACCATCACGGGAGAACGCAAGTTCGGTCAGAACAGCAAGAAGGGCCAACCCCCTGCTCTTGCCTGCGGCCGGTTTGTGCACTGCTTCGCGGTGCCCAGTGATGCTCATCCGACCAGGGTAACCGCTGTGTTTACAAATGAAGTGCTCACAGTCCATCTGGCTCGGAACCGCAAGCCAAGACCGGCGAGCAGCGAGAGAAGCTCGTCTGGCAAGCACAGTCCGGCGGACGACGGCCATCGCTCCTCCGGTGCTCCAGGCCCAAATTTCTAAAAGTCGAAACATCAACTAGAACAAAACTAATAATGAAACCGCTATTGTTCCCATCCCAAAACCCCAGCGACGTTAACCGCGTGACCCAGTTCGCCTTCCCAGCTCCGGCAGCCCGCCAGGTATCCCTGGTCGGCGACTTCAACAACTGGGACACCAAGGCCGGTCCGATGCACAAAGGGCCAGATGGCGTCTGGCATTTGGGCGTAGCACTCAAGCCAGGCCGTTATGAATACCGGTTCTTCGCGGACGAAATATGGTGCAATGATCCCGCCGCGCAGGAGAAGGCAAATAACTCATTTGGTACAGAAAACTGCGTGCGCATGGTCTGAACTGGTCTGGCATCATTCCGTTGGACAGCAGCCAGTAGCTATCGGGAGTTGGCGGCGGGGCGACCATGAGCAGGGACCGGCAGTAGCACCGCATTAACTTCTAAAAATTATGGGCAGAACAAAATTGAAAATCGGCATCATCAGCGCCCTGGTCCTCGGAGGTATCGCCGTGCCCGTCATGATGCACCAGCATGCACAAACGGAATTGCGCGAAGCGAACGAGTCGTTGCGGCAGCAGACGGAGGAGAACCAGCGCCTGGCGATGGAGAACGAACAGCTTGCCCGAGGCGGGACTCCGGCCAGCGCTCCTGCTGCGGCCGCCACCGGCTCTTCCCGCGAATTGCTGCAATTGCGCGGAGAGGTTGGCCGGTTGCGTCTGGACAACGCCGAGGCGGCCGCGCCGGTCACGCACGATGCGGTGGAAGCGCGTTACAAGCACGCTCAGGAGCTGGCCGCCAAGGGAGATGCAGCGGCCGCGCTCGAAGAATTCTTGTGGTGCTTCGACGAAGGAATGCCGCGAGTGATGGGATACAGCGGCGTGCGTACCAGCTTTCTGCTGAGTTCGATCGCCAAGCTCGGCGAAGAGTATCCCGAGGCGCTGGCGGCCTTGCGGGAGCGGCGCGACCAGGCGTTGCAGCGAATGCTCGCCAGCCCCACGGCCCTCGACGCGACGATGGACTTCGCTGCGCTCAATCGCGCGCTTAAGGAAGAGCAGAACACGGTGACCGTTTTCGACCAACTGCCCGCAGACGACCCACGCCGACCGGGGCTGGCAAGTTTGGCCTACGATCAACTCGTGGCGGCGCAGCGTTACGGCGATGCCCTACTGGGCAAATCCTACTCCCAGGCCAGTGCCTTGTTCGAAATGATGTCGGCGGTGCGGCCGTTGCCGGCAAACACTCCCAACCCGGAGATGATCCGGAAATTGCAGCACGATTATCTGATCGACTCCACGGCTCAGAACGTCGAGGTCTTCGCCGGTGCCGGCGATCTCGATCACGCCCGGACGCTCTCGGCCCGATTGCTGGCCTTCGACGCTTCGCCCGAAACCAAAGCCTTGCTGCAACAGCACGCCGTTCGCGCGGGACAACCTGATTTGCTCAATGGTGTGCCAAGCCCATAATCTGTAAAAGCGGTCGCGCCGGGTCGGACTCGAGGAGGCCGCCGGCGGAGTGCGCAATGGCAGTATTCGAAGACGAACCACGTGGCAACTTTTGGAAGGTAAACTGCATGACAGAATTGTTCCTGATCAGTGGTTGTGCTTGTTTGGCCTATTTAGCAGTGGCGTTGTTGGTCTGCTGGGTCAGGGATGAGTGCCGAGATACGTCGGCTGCGAAGCTCTTGACTAGCAGGATGATGACGAGTCAGCATGCCGCCTTCATGGAACCGGCGGGCCTGCCGACCGTCGCACCTTTGGCGAAATCTGAGTTGGACCCAAAGGATCTTTCGGTTCCGCTGATACCCTGAGAATCTTCCAAGCAAGAGCGTGCAGAATGCATCACGCTCGGCTTTCAAAGTCGGGCGATTTGCACGATTCCCAGAGGCTGATGGCAGGAACCGTGAGGTGGCCTGAATCCGTAAGTGTGTGCACCGCATTGCTTTGGATCTTTCAAGCTAGAGGCGGCACTTCCCGTGCTTTTTGCTGAATTATGTTTGGGAAAAAATGTCCGAGTTGTGGCGTCAAGCTAGGCGATTATCTCTATGCTGACGCCTGTCCACATTGCCACGAGGTACTCAAGTGCAATCTGGCTGACCCCACGCCAGCTCATCATAAAATCGTAAAAGTGAAATCCTGGCCGGTTCGCGCTTTTTTAAGGTTCTTTTATTTCGCGGAAAGTTGAGACGGACAGAAGAAAAGGCCGATACCATGTCGTGGACTATTGTGCTCTTGCTGGTCGGGTTTTGGGTGTTGGGCTTGCTCAACGGATACAGCTTTGGCGGACTCATCCACATTCTGCTCGTATACGCGGGGCTCATCGCAGTCGCCCGGTGGATGGAGAGGCGCCGATTCTCCCGAGGCAGTGACAACCGTCAGCTCGTGGCTGGAGGCCAGCTAAATGCAAAAGACAGCTAAAGGAGCAAGGAAATTATGCCAGACCTATCCCCCTTAACCAAAATCATCCCGGTCATTGTCGTGGTGATCGTCCTGGTGGCAATCATCTTGCCCCAAGCCGTGCGAATCCTGCGCGAATATGAGCGCGGGGTCATCTTTCGCCTCGGCAAATTGCTCGGGGCCAAGGGTCCGGGGCTGATTCTCCTGATCCCGATTGTGGACCGGATGGTGAAGATGGACTTGCGGGTGGTAACGATCGACGTCTCGAAACAGGAGGTCATGACCCGGGACAATGTGCCCGCGACGGTGGATGCGGTGGTCTATTTCCGGGTGGTGGACCCGATGGCCGCCGTGGTGAAGGTCGAAAACTTTTGGAAAGCCACCTCGCTGATCGCGCAGACCACGCTGCGGAGCGTTCTCGGCCAGGCCCCGTTGGATGACTTGCTCTCGCAGCGCGATGTGATCAACCAGAAGTTGCAAGAGATTATCGACCGCCAAACCGAGCCTTGGGGTGTCAAGGTGACTGCCGTCGAGGTGAAAGACGTGGCGTTGCCCGACAGTATGAAGCGGGCGATGGCCAAGCAGGCCGAAGCCGAACGCGAACGGCGGGCAAAGATCGTCAACGCCGAGGGCGAGTTTCAAGCGGCGGAGAAAATGGTGCAGGCGGCCGCCCTGATCAGCAAAGAGCCGATCGCGCTCCAACTCCGGTTCCTCCAGACCATGCGCGAGATTGCGAGCGAGCATAACACCACCACGTTCCTGCCGGTGCCGATTGATCTGTTTGCCCCGTTCCTGAAGGGGAAGGCCTAGCGGCTGGACCGGGCCGGAATGGCTGAATTGATATGAAAATGCTGCTGCTTTATCCGCCAACTCCGGAAACATTCTGGAGCTTCAAGCACGTGCTGCGTTTCGTTTCGAAGCGCGCAGCTTTTCCACCGCTGGGCCTGCTGACGCTGGCCGCGCTGTTGCCCGCCGAGTGGGACCTCAGGCTGGTCGACCTGAATGTTGAACCGTTGTCCGACGATGACCTGCGCTGGGCGGATTATGTGATGCTTAGTGGCATGATCGTGCATAAGGCGGCGGTGGCAGGCCTGGTGGACCGTTGCCGCCGATTCTCCAAACCGGTCATAGCCGGAGGACCGCTCTTCTCCAGTGGCCGGACCGCCTTCCCCAATATCCAGCATTTTGTTTTGGGTGAGGCCGAAGACATAATGCCGCAGTTGATCGAAGATCTGCGCGCCGGAACGCTTTGCCCCACCTACGCCGCTCCTGAGCGTCCCGATATCACTCGCTCGCCGGTGCCGCGTTGGGATCTTATTGACCTGCGGCATTACGTTACTATGGCGGTGCAGTTCTCGCGGGGCTGCCCGTTCGACTGCGAGTTCTGCGATATCCCCGCTATGAACGGCCACGTACCTCGCACGAAAACACCAGGCCAATTGGTCGCCGAGCTCGAACAGCTCCGCCTTCGGGGGTGGAAGGACATGGTATTCGTGGTGGATGATAACTTCATCGGCAACAAAACGCGAACCAAGGCTTTGCTGCGGGAACTCATTGAATGGCGGAATTGCACCCGGGCCCCAATGGGTTTCCTGACCGAGGCCTCGGCCAACCTGGCCGATGACCCCGAACTCTGCGACCTTATGGTGGCCGCCGGGTTTAAGAAGGTCTTCGTCGGAATCGAAACGCCCTCGGCCCAGAGCTTGCAGGAATGCCGGAAACTGCAGAATTGCCGCCGCAACCTTGTCGAGACGATCAAAATCCTGCAACGGGCCGGTCTCGAAGTGATGGGCGGTTTCATCGTCGGGTTCGACCACGACGGCCCCGACATCTTCAAACGGCAGTTCGAGTTCATTCAACACTCGGGCGTGGTGACGGCGATGGTCGGACTTTTGAACGCCTTGCCCGAAACCCGTCTCTACCGCCGGCTCGTGAAGGAAGGACGGCTCGAATCAGATTCCACTGGCAACAACACAGAGGCCAACCTTAATTTCCGTCCCAAATTGAGCCGGGAATTCCTCGTTAACGGCTACCGCGATCTCATGAAGCGCCTCTATGAGCCCCGCCACTATTACCAGCGCATTCGGACTTTCCTCGAGCGCCAAGAACCTCGCGGGCCGCGGCTTGGCCTCTCGAGGGCGGACATTGAAGCGTTTGTGAAATCTTTGTGGTTGCTCGGGGTTTGGCACCAGGGACGGGTGGCCTACTGGCGACTCTTTGTCACCGCATTGCTGAGGCGCCCGCGCCAGTTCCCTAAAGCCATGGAACTGGCGATCATGGGTTATCACTTCCGGCGCGTGGCGAGTGATCTGTGAGACAGAATATTAACAAAACCGAGAAATATGATTTATGAAACAGGTGTTCGTTTTAACGGAAAGCGCGGAATTGGAGCTGCTTAAGAACATGCTTAAAGAAGCCAGCGTCCGATGTGCGCTGAGGAACGAGCAAAGGAAAAGATAATGAAAACGTTAGCCGGTTTGTGGATTGACCACCGTGAGGCCGTTATTGTGCTCGTGTCCGAAAAAGGACGAGAGACGAAGCGGATAAAATCCAATGTGGAAAAGCAGCTTCGCCGCTCCGGCCGCTCGCCGTCTGGGGAGTCTTTCGAGCCACAGATGATTCCGGCGGATGATTCGCAAGAGCGTGAATATGGAGGACATCTGGCCAATTACTACGACGAAGTCATCGCCTGCTTGCGGCCGGCGGAAGCGATCATGGTATTTGGCCCTGGCGAGGCAAAGGGCGAGTTGAGAAAGCGCATCGAGCGAAACAAACTCGATCTACGCATCACCCGCTTCGAGACGAGCGACAAGATGACGGAGCGGCAGGTTTCGCAAAAGGTGCGGCGGCACTATTTGCCGCTAGTCACTCCAGCGTCCTCCGGCGGAAGGAGGCGGTGGTGAGGCAAGCATGACGCCTCATTGATTACGGCGCATGAAGCAACCGTTTGAAGAGATTCGTATTATCGACCTGGACATTGATCTGACCCAGCCATCTCAAGAAGCGCCCGGCTTTCGGCGTCTTTACCTGAAACTCTCGGAGGAGCCATCGCCGGAGTGGGTCAAAATCTTCGAGCAGGAGCGCAGGTTCCCTCCGCATCAGATTTGGCGGAAGGCTTGGGTACTTGGCGCTCATATTGTGGTTGAGTGCGTCCCGGAAGAACTCGAGCAATTTCAGCTCAACCACCTGAAAGAGGATGTGGCGACTGTAAACAGGAGGTTTTCGGAATGGACCGCCGCGAACGATGCCGGTACCATGCGGCAGCTACGTGAGCGCGCGGAGGCCCGAAAGCGGTTGGAGGAGTTGAGGACTAAATTGAATTTCGACTGAGGAGTGAAACGGGCACGCGAAACCACAGAAATCAACACAGTTTATGATCATTCATTCGATAGCTAACCCAAATGGACCGAAAACAGGAGCTTCCCGATGGAAGCATATTGTGACCCACTACGAACAGCCCGCGCTCCGCCACAGCCTCTGGCAGCTCATCAACACGCTGCTTCCCTACGTGGCGCTCTGGTATTTAATGTACCTGAGCCTGGGGGTGTCTTATTGGCTCACCGGCACGCTGTCGCTGCTGGCGGCAGGCTTCTTGGTGCGGGTCTTTATTATTTTCCACGACTGCGGGCATGGCTCGTTTTTCAAATCGAGGAAAGCCAATGATATCGTTGGCTTTATCACCGGCGCGCTGAGTTTCACGCCGTACTTCCATTGGCGGTGGGAACACGCCCTGCACCATGCCAGCGCGGGCGACCTGGATCGGCGCGGCACCGGCGATGTATGGACCTTGACGGTACAGGAATATCTCGAGGCCTCGCGGTGGAAACGCTTCGCCTATCGGTTGGCGCGCAATCCGCTGATACTGTTTGTGCTGGCGCC
>CAZUVM010000123.1:0-5601 GCA_964623885.1 uncultured Verrucomicrobiota bacterium | reverse complement strand
GCCGTCATCGCCGCACCCATCCCCCGCACCCGCGAACTAGCCTGCCGCGACGGCCTCAAATACTACGCCCGCATCCCCGCCCAAAACATCCGCCACGCCCTCGCCGAACTCGAATCCCGCCGCGCCGAGTTAGGGCGGGCTCGGCCCGGCACCCCTCGCGGACAAATGCTCGCCTGGGAACTCGACCTGGCTGGGCGCATGGCCGCCGAATCCTGCCACATCATGCTCTGGCAACAAACCCTCGCCGCCGGCCACACCGCCCGTGCCCGCCAACTCGCCAGGCCCGCCATCCGCCGTCTACGCGATCTCGACGCCGAATTCCGCGCCGGCTGGCCCCTGCGCAACCAGGCCACCCCCGCCCATTGCTGCGGCTTCCTTCAATGGCGCATCGGCGATTACCAACAGGCCAAGCTCCATTTCCCGCCCAACCTCGCCCGCGCTTAGCACTATAGGAGCCGACGTCAGGAGGCTCTGATCAAGTATTCAGCAATCAGAAAGAAGCCAAAACCTAACAGCAATGCTCCTACAGCCCAGTATCAGTTTTCAAAAAGGATCAGAGACTCCTGACGTCGTCTCCTACAACTCGCCATCCACGACGCAACATGGCAGGCTTCGAGCTACGGAAGTATTTCTATCCCCTCACTTCGCCTGAGGCGCCGGGTATTTCACGTAATAATCTTTGTACTTATAATAGTGGTAGTCACGATTCGTTGACCGCACGGCGTTGAAAATCAATCCTAACACGCGGACCTGACGCTGATACAAGAGCTCCAGCGCCGCCCGGGCTACGCGCGCTGACGTATGCTCCGCCCGGAGGACGAACAGCACGGCATCCATCTGCGGCGCCAGCGTGGTCACGTCATCCGCGGCCATTACTGGAGCAGTGTCAAAAAGGACGATCTCATAACTCTCAGTTACCTCCTCCAGCAACCGCCGCATCGTCTCCGACAAAAACAACTCACCGGATCGCTGGCTCAATCCGCCCCGCGGCAGCAACGAAAGATTCGGATAACCGGTCGCCACAACCAACTCGTCCCAATTGCGGCCCCCACTGAGCGCCTCGCACAGACCTGCGGCCGGGCGCAGGCCGAACCGCTCGTGAATCACACCCTTTCGCAAGTCCGCGTCGACCAATAAAACCCTGGTCCCAGCCGCTGCCAGTGTGATCCCCAGGTTGCAGGCCGTCAGCGATTTTCCCTCATTGGGTATGGAGCTGGTCAGGAGTAGCGTCCGAGGACGTTCCGCCCCCCTGCTCATGTAAAGCAGTGAAGAACGCAGGTTGCGATACGCCTCCACGAACGCGTGGCGATCATCCTGCTGCTGAATCACCTTTAAGCGGCCGTTGGGTCCGTCAGCGCGGGTACGTGGGATTTGTACCAAGACTGTTTCCTCGAACAGCTCCTGGAGTTCAGTGAAGGAACTCACTCGATCATCCAGGCGATCCAGGAACAGCAGCAGCGCAATGCTGGCAATGACGCATCCCGCCGCCGCAAGCAGCAGGTTATTTTTGCCTTGGTGCGCGTCCACAAACGCAGGTGTTGCTGGCTCCATAATCGACACCGTTTCCGCACCGACTTCTTTATTCGCATCGAGCGTTTGCACCGTGCCCAGCAATTGCTGGTACTGCGCCTGTAGGCGTTGGGCGTTGCCTTTCAACTTTTGGTACTCGGCCGCCTTTCGGCTGATGTCCACAATCCGGCCATTCCATTGAGTAATCTCTTTTTCCAGGTTTTGGAGTTGCAACTCGACAGCCGTTTTTCGCCCTTCGAGCTGCTCGACATTCTGTTGACGGAATATCTCCAGCAAACGCTCCCGCCGGGCAATGTCTTCGCTCATGGCCATCATCTTCGGATGCTTGGGCCGGAGATATTGGGCGAGATCCTGTTGTTCAGCTTTCAACAGCAGGAGCTGTTGTTTAGCTTTGAGATAGTCGCCCGCGAGATTGTCATTGTTCAATACGCTATTCGTTCCGCCTCCAGCCGACAGTTCAGCGGGGTCCGTGCCGGCAGACTGACTGGCAGACTGGGCCTGGTATCGTTGCAGATTCTGGTCGAGCGTGAGCCTGGCCAGCAAATCACGCTCGGATTTGAGTGATTCCAGGCGCTGGTTCAAGCCTGTGAGATAAGTGCCAACGGCGTTCCCCTGCTCTTCGAGCCAAACCATGCTATTTGTGCTTTGAAACTGTGCCAGTTGATCTTCGGCGCGGTGCAGGTCTCGTTCAAGAGTAAGCACCTCTTCCGTCAGATCGGCCACCGTGCTGTCGGAGGCCTGTTTTCGCATTTCCCGTTTGAGATGGATATATTCGTCCATGGCCGCCTGCAGAAAGTCCTGGGTAAATCGGGAATCGGTACCGGCGGCCTGAAGGAGGAAAATACTCGTGCGCGGGGTCACGGCGGCTCTCAGCGAAGGCGGCGGAGGTGGATTATTTGTATTGGCAGCGATCACGCGACCGTAGGCGCGATTGATCACGATGTCGCTCTGCATGAGGCTGGCCTGCGTTCCGAGAAAATTGTTCAGCTCCTCGGTAATTACGGTTCCTTGCGGGATCGCGAGTTTCACGTTCACGATCATCCGGCCGACCGATACGTACGACGGCTGCTGAAAATGCACCAGCAATCCCTCGAGCAAGACACCAACAGCCGCTCCTACTGCCAGCACCCACCATTTGCGGGCCAGCAGATCGCGGTAATGAGCGAGCTTTGCCGCGAACTGCATCTTCGCGTGCGAACGGCTGTAATGATATTCAACGACTTGGTCGGTCATGGGGGTTAGAAATTGATCAAGCGCGAAGGCACGATAATCGAGTCGTCCGGCTGCAGCGCGAGGTCCCTCTCCGTTTTGCCATCTTCGAGGATTTCCGCCATGTTCAATTCGACGGGCGGCTTGGCCGGAGCGCCAGCCACAGCGGCATGGACCACTTTCACGCGTTTTTTGTTTGCGAAATCGGCGAAACCGCCCGCCCGGAGAATCGCTTTTCCGGCCGTGAGATTTTCGCTCACCGAAACATCGATAGGTCCCTGGTTTCTGACCTGGCCCCAGACATAAACACGACCCCAGAATTTATTCGCTACGTCAAGCGCCAGCACCACAGTCGCCCGGTAGTAATACTCCTTTTCGAGTTGCGCTTTCAGTTCGGCAGCGAGTTGCTTGCAACTCTTTTCCGCCGCCATGATACGGCCGATGTAAGGTACATCCAGTTCTCCGGAATCAGCGATCAACAAGCTTTTGGGCACGTCGCGGTCTTCCAAAATTTGAAAGCTGACCCGATCGCCGGCGCGGAGTTTGTATTTGTCATCGGCAACATAGGGACCGGGCGACAGTGAAGCAGCGGTGTTGATTAAATTTGTAGCCGCCGGCGAGAGTATCGGGACGGCATTGGTAATCGACGATCGGGTGGCCGGAGCAGCAGCCAGGTCAGTGAAAACAGGTTTGGAGCCGGTCGCAGGCTCGGACGCCTTTTGCGCAGAAGCCAATGAGAAGGCAAAGATGCCGACGACAAACACGGCGAATTTCACCGTCTTCGTTAAAAGGCTAGAAGCGATAGGTTCCATTTAGGGTAACAATGTTAGCGGCGTAATCTCTTCCCGGGACATTCGAGCTACGCCAAAAGTATTGGTAATTCAGAGATGCGGACAGCTTTGGGGTAATAGCACGGCCCACGCTAAAGACAGGACCGTAGCGATCGAACGTCTCACCACCAACTCCGAGCTGAGTGCCGTGCTCATAGTCGAAAGCGGTGCCGAGGTCGATTTTATGAAGAAAATGCCAATGCGCTTGCCAACGGACGAAATAGAGATCCACATTCCCGCCATAAAAAGCGAAGTTGATCGTTCGGCCGGCGCTCAGGGTGTAATCGACATACTTATTAAGCCGGTGTGTTAGTTCGAGGTCGGCATACAATCCCGAAAAGTCGCCGCTGATGCCGTTAACGGTTTCTTCAGGAGTGTAAATTGTATACCCAACGTTGGCGCGGCCGCTGAGATATTGGCTGATTTGGGCTTGGACAAAACCACCCGCACTCCACTCGGTGGCGTCGCTGAAGAATTGGTTGGTATTCTGTTGCGAGTAAGAGAGGAGGGAGCCACCCAATTCCAGCCCGGCGGTAATGGCTGAAGTTATTCTATAACCGGCCGAAACGGAAAATACCTCCGACATGCCATCCGGTTGGCCGGCCTGGTTTTGATCGGTGGCGTAGAGCGAGCCGTAATTGACGTGATCGTAGCCAACCTGCGCCACCACCTTGTTGAGGTCCCAGGTTACCGTGAGACCGGCAACATTTTGCAGCATCGAATAGTCAGCCGACCCGACCACGGTCGGGTCCTGGTAGTTGTCCTCCGTCATTGAAAAACGATCGTGGAAATTAAACCAGAAATCAGCCACATAAGCATCGAACGTGATTTCTGAACCTGGCGTGATATAAAACCGACTAAATTCGGGATGCTCGACATAAGCGGAGTATCCGGCTCCGAATGCCAGGTTAAGGCTGTTGACTTGTGATACGGGCAGGATCATTCGGGTATTCAGTCCAGGATGAATAATCAGGTCGCCCATTTGATTCTCGGATTCGAGACGGATATTGTCATTCGCTTCGAGACCGAATTCGGCGCCGAAATTCCAGGCGGTGGGCCCCAGCTTCACATTGTAAAAGCCGGGCGTTTCAGCGGCTTCGCGCCGTGCGCGCGCAGCCTGGGCGCCTGCCAGCGAAAGTCGAAGCGACTCCTGAGCCTCCGAAGGAGCGGTAGCGAGAAACGTGGCCATGGCAATCAGCAGTGCGCGACCGAAGCGGGCTGGGGACCAGGGCAATTGCCCCTTTCGGCCAAGCAGCTTCGCTAACATTTAAAAGCTGCATGATTAAAGGAGTATAGGCTTCAAGTCAATTCTTTTTGCTCGACGTGCCTGCTTAACAACAAAGCAACAATGAGACAAAGATGTGGCTTTAGGCAAGCAAGTGAGGCTTTGAGCGTCTGTTGGTTGTTCGGCCAAATCGTTGCCGCTGCGAGCCGAGAAGGCTCCGCGCATTACCCCTCAATCCGGAGCGCGAACAAGCTGTCCATCGGTCGCCCCACCGGCACCGACACGCTCAACCCAATCGGCACCTGAATGAATCCCAGCTTGTCGTGCCACCCCAAAAGATGCACCGCCTTCACCGGCCACGGCCACAGCTTGTTCCCCTCCGCCAAACTCTTGATCATCACCTGGTCCCCCAGCGGCATTCCCAGCACGATCGCATACAATATCTTCCCGTCCTTCGATTGCGTAAACCGGATGTCCTGGCCCGTATACGGCTGCCGCGCCACATCGCTCTGTCCGTCAAACCGGCCCTTCTCCGACGCTTTTGTCGACGGCCCTTCCCCATACACCTTCCACGGCCGCGTCCCGTAGATCGCCGCCCCGTTCACCTTCAGCCAGGCCCCTATCCCGCTCACGATCTTCATTTCGTCCGCGTCCGGCGTCCCGTCTCGCTGCAACGGCACGCTCAACATCAGGTTCCCGTTCTTGCTCACAATGTCCGCCAGCATCCCAATCACCACCGACGCGCTCTTATACCCGTGCCGCTCATACAACGCCCGGTTGTAATGCCATTGCCCAAGGCACGTGTCC
>CAZUVM010000122.1:0-6724 GCA_964623885.1 uncultured Verrucomicrobiota bacterium | reverse complement strand
CGGTCTCATTGCCGGTATTATTCCCGCCGCTCGAGCCGCCCGCCTGGATCCCGTTTTGGCCATAAGAAGCGAATAGAGGCTCCAAGTGTCTCGAGGGCGCCAGTCACAAAAGGCTGCGATATGCCGCCATCACAAGTGTCGCAGCGGCAGTTATGCTGTTCCAGAAATTGAAGACAGAAAATGGACGGGTTTAAGGGGTAAGTGGATAGGGAGATCCCAAGTATGAGGTGAAGCAGAAGGGGACATTGTTGACGGATGGCGGCACGGAATTAACCGTGCGCCCTTTGCTTCCCGGCATCAAACAGTTCAGCGGCGAAAAACTGCAATGGTATCTTGCCTCAGAGTTGCGGGATCGCATCCGCCAGTCAGGCGTCCATATCAAAATCATTGATCGCACGGCCCGTGCCGAGTTTAAAGTCGAGCCGCGCCAGTTCGAGGGCAGGTTGCTGCATCAATTAGCCAAGCAACCTTCGCCGCAAACGTATGTCGAGCTGTATCTCAACCGACCGGGCCCGACCAATGTGGTGAGCCTGTACCGCGCCGGAACGCGCGTGCTTGGGAACATTTCCGAGCTGCCTATCTTTTCGAACCCACCCTGGAGCAGCGGTTACCTGCAAGGGATGGTGGAAGCCGGCTACCTTAACCTCACCCCTGGGACTCGGACCGGTGTCATTCACGACGAAGCCCTCGCGCGACTCGAGACCGAATTGCGGCCCGTCGAGGAACAACTGGTACAACTCATTGAAGAGCAACGCCGGGCCGAGGAAGAACAAACCAGCCGCGAAGTTCTGCGCTCGATTCAGAAAGCGCTTAAGGAAGCCATTCTGACTTTGCCCGCGGAAGAATATGACTGGTTCAACATCCGCGAGCAATCTGGCGGGTCACAGAACCAATCCGCTCCAGAGAACGAGCCACTTATCATCAGGGAAACCGCAGACGAACCTGCTGCCCAACCCGAGCAGAAACAATTCTTTGAGTATCCGGGCCCGCTATTCAGCGTTCGCATTTCGCCTGCATCCGCCGTGGTCGCAGTTAATGGGACCAAAAACCTTCGCGCCATTCCTCGTGACCGTGCCCAGCGCCTGGTCGAAGACCATCTTGCCTTCCAATGGCAGATCGTTGAAGGGGGAGGTCGGCTTGAGAATGACACGGCTGAAATTGTAACCTTTCGTGCCCCAGCCGAGCCAGGGCTGACGCGAATTCGACTGACGCTTAAGCAGGGAGTGGTTACCTGCAGTTCAGAGGCCCTGGTGACAATTGCAGAGTCCTTGCTACCGGTTCCCAAAGAACGAGAGACGTCGCGCGAGGGCATTCCAGCTTAGAGCGTGTTTTAAAAATGGCTTCATGCGATTTTTGCCAGGCGCCGGAGCATGATGCGAATCATACAAATCCGCACCATGGACTCGCTATGATCGAGCCGGACCTCGTAGTCTCGACACAGCCGGCGAGCCTTGCTCAACCATCCAAAGGTTCGCTCCACAATCCATCGCTTGGGCAGAACTCTGAAACCTTTTACCCGGTCGGAGCGGCGCACAATTTCCAGGTGCAACTTGCCGAAAGGTCGCAATTGCTTCACCCACTGAACCAAACTACCCAGGTAGCCGCCATCGGCCCAGATGACTTGGACCCGACTATACATCGAGATGAGCAACTGGATCAGGCTCTTGGCGGCGTCGCGGTCTTGCACTGCAGCCGGTGTGATCATAATCGCCAAGATCAGTCCCAGGCAGTCCACCGCCACATGGCGTTTGCGGCCCACCAGCTTTTTACCCGCGTCGTAGCCGCGTTCTCCCGCTTGGTCTGCCGTCTTAACCGTCTGACTGTCCACGATGGCTGCGGTGGGCGCCACCTTTCGTTGCTCGATCGTGCGTACGCAGTCGCGCAGCGCGTCGTGGATGAATCGCCAGGTCCAGTCCTTGGTCCATTGCCGGTAGTAGCCGTAAACCGTCTGCCACGGACCGAACTCGGTGGGCAAGAGCCGCCAGGCACAACCCGAGCGGACGATGTAGAACACGGCATTGACCAAGGGACGACGCTCCAGTGCAGGTCGCCCGCGCTTTCCCTTGCCAGACTTAGGCGCGGGTACCAGCGACTTAACAAAGTCCCATTCTTCATCGTTCAGATCGGTTGGATAACGGACAGGATGCGTTTGCATCCGATCCATTTATAGTACTGGATAAAAAAGTACAATAACGTTAAAGAAGAAAATCAGCATTTTTAAAACACGCTCTTACACTTTCCAGCGTGCGCCGGGAGAGTTATGGCGATCGCGTCATGACGCTGCGAGAAATTTAATCGTGGTGAACAGCGGACATCGTGACTTCGTCTACGCCGCGCGCAACAAAGCGCTGAAGCTTCGCTACATTTGCCGGCTATTTGCGAAAGAACTGGTGTTGCGCAATTTTATCGGAGTTCCGCCCGATCAACTACTCGAGCGGTTGATCGAGCTGGGCCTTTATACGGAAGAGAATTTAAAGTAGGCCCCTGCCCGAAAACCGGAGAGTTCAGCTGCACGTCTGCCAACCCAAAAAACCAGAATCCGGCAGATTGCAAATCTCCGCTATGGATTGCCTTTTGCTGGATATGGAACGATGTTGCTGCGTTTTCCTTATGAAAATAAAAGAGATCGCCTTCTTTGCTTACGCGGTGAGCGACATGAAAAAAGCGCGCCCATTCTATGAGGGTGTGCTGGGCCTGAAACCGAACTCCGAATATGACGGTTCAGGCAATCCAAACTGGGTGGAATACGACATCGGCAGCGGCACGCTCGGCATCGGTTGCGCGCCGGGGATGTGGGACCCCTCACCCAAAGGCGCTTCGGCCGCCCTCGAAGTGGACGATTTCGAGCAGGCGCTGGCGACCGTTAAGGCTAAGAACGTGCCGATCGTGATGGGCCCGCACGACTTTCCCTCCTGCCGGATGGTCGTTATCACCGACCCGGACGGGAACCGCATTACCCTGCACAAGCGCAAGCGGTAACTCCTGCCGCCGCGTTTAACTCTGCCGAGCACGTGATTGCGTGCAAGGCGGGCATTCCCGCTTTGATTCCATTTCTCGGGCGGTTACGCGCTTTGGCTCAAATTGCCGTCATTATCGGTACTAATCGTAAATTGTCATCCAAAAGACAAAACATGCAAAGTTATGACACAAGTCAAATCCTGCCGCGGCAGATCTGCACGGATTGATCTGGGAGTGGGTTTTGGACTTCAACACCGCAATGGTGACCGGGGATTCGCGCGCCGACAGCGGCGGCCTGGAGCGCGGATTGTTCTGCGGCGCCGGGGCGCAGGGCGCCCGAGCGGCCGCCAATTATCCCGCGTTCATGCGCCTCGGGTTCCGCAGCAGCCTTAGTGCGAGTTATTGCATTCACAACCTGGGCTTCCGCTGCGCGAAGGATTTATGAAAACTCCATCTCTGCTGTTACTCATGACGAGTGCGCTGGTTGCATCCGCTGCCGACACGATCCCGACGCGCCGGAGTTGTTGTGCGCAACCAGACGCGAGTGTCGCTACGCCCGTTTGTCTCACCGACAAATCGTTGTATCAACTCGATTCCACCTGGACCAATGACATAGGCGCGCCGGTCAAGCTGGCCTGCTTACGCGGCCGCCCGCAGGTCGTGGTAATGTTTTTTGCCAATTGCGCTTATGCGTGCCCGCTGTTGGTGTATCAAATGAAACAAATTGAAGCCGCGCTGCCAGAGGTGCTTCGGGACAAGGTCGGATTTACGCTGGTCTCCTTCGATTCCGAGCGGGATACCGCAGCCGCATTGCACAGCTACCGGCTGCAACAGACACTGGCGGCGGAGCGCTGGACTTTGCTGCGAGGCGGTGCTGACGACGTCCGGGAACTGGCTGCGTTGTTGAACGTCAGATTTAAAAAGGACGCTCAAGGCCAGTTCATGCATTCGAATGTCATCACCCTGCTAAACGCGGAAGGTGAGATGGTTTGCCAGCAACTCGGTCTTGGCGCCGACCACGACGAAATCATCCGACGGGCGTCAGAACTCGCGCAAAAGTGAACCCGAACTGGTCTTTTGTTGTGACGGCTCGTTCGTGGTCGCAGCCGCGTTGACAATTATATCACGTGCCCGGCTACGGCCTGAACACCAGGCGGTAGAACTTGGCCGGCTTGTCGGGACTGGGTTTTGCGGTGGCGCTGGTTTGCGTACCGCCGCTGCCCTGCGTCTGGGTGAACACCAGCTGGGAATCGGTCCAGTTGCCGCTGGACAGATCGCTGGTCTCCTGCAACACGAACGAATCGCCCATCCAGGTGAGATTGAGGTTGCCTGCGGACAAAGTGGCCGAGAGAACAGGCGGCACGCCCACCGACGCTCTGGTCACTGCCTCCACACCGGTATCGGGCGACCCAAGCGCGGCGATCGTTTGGGACGGCAGCGCCGTAGCGTGGAACTGCAGGCTGGAGAGGTAGAACTCCGCATTGGCGGAAGTGGCATTGGTCGGAGCGCTGAGGACAATGGGCGAACCGTTCGCCCAATTAATACTCGTCCCGGTGTGAGCGACACAGCACACACAACACGGGCAAGCCGTCACAGTTATGACGTTTTGACCGTTGACGAAGGCGCTCACCGTTGCATTGCCGCCGTTGGCAGGATTATCAACCACCAGGATCACCCGGTTCCACATATCCACGGCCAAAGGCATCGTGGAGATAGTGTCGGAAACCGCGCCTGCCAACGCAGTGATCACGTGGAGGTAGTTGGAGTTATCGAGGGTCAAACCGACGCCATCCTGGCCGGTGCTTCCCAGGCAACAAGGGACACTTTCGAACAGAGTGCTTGGCGTGCCGAACGAAGTATCCGGCTCGTACACATCCATTATCAGCGTGTAGGAATCAGCCGCCGTGCTGCCGGCAGGCCCAATCATCGGTAGCGCAAGGCTGGCGCCGCCCGCGGGGTTCAGGCGCAAGACGTTGACGCTTCCGCCAGCCGGATCGGGCAACCCGAGATCGTCGGTCGTCCCGGCGCTAATCGCGTAAATGGCGTTGCTGGAACCAACCAGGTTCAGGTCGGGACCGACGGTAGCACCCAGCGGGCTGTCCAGGGCGGATATGTTCCACCAGGCATTGGACCAGGGCGGCGGAAGCACCAGGTTAAGGCTGACGTATCCAGTCACCGCGCCGCATGGATTGGTAACGATGACGGAGTAAAGGCCGGGGTCAGCAACGCTAACCGAAGGGATTTGCATCACGGACGCCGTGTGGCCGGCAAGCGCGAGGTTGTTATGATACCACTGGTAATGGAGAGGCGGTGTGCCGCCGGCGTTGACCTGGAACGTCGCGGTGCTGCCCAGCGTTAAAAACTGGTTGGGGGTGATCCAGTGGATAACCGGCGGCGCGCAGGAGAAGCAATTGACATAGGCGTTGGTAAATTCCACCCGCAGACCGGTGAAACTTTCGGCGTTGCTTACGACGAGAGTAAGCGTGTTCGGACCCGGGAGAAAGCCGCTGCCGGCCGGAATCGTAAATGGAGTCCAGTGCAGGAAAGTGCTGGCGAAGCCGCCGTCCGCCGCCGGCACCAGCCCGGAGTTGAGATACATCAAAGCGGTATTGTCCGCCGCCCAACGGCCCGAGATGGTGGCCGTCGCGGGGTTGAAGTTGACCGGCAGGTTGAAGTTCAGTGTGTAGGTATAGTTGCTGCCGGGGTCGCAGCCGTTGTCGGCGTAATTGGGTGCGATCCATTTCGAGAACGGCGACGCCAGGTCCCAAGGCGTATAGATGAAACAAGTGGCGCTGGCCGGATAGGCGCAGATGTTAAAGCCGCCATGGCAGACCGGCGAGACAGCGACAGCGTTGCCTGCATAGTCAGGCGGCATGCCGGGCGGCACGGCCGTAGGCGGCAATGCGTAGTGAGTATCCACCGCGCCATCGGGCAACAGTGCGTGGCTCGGGTCCAGCCCGGTGTTGAACAAATTGGTAAGGAACGACTGCCCCGCGATGATCAGGTGGACAGTCTTGTGCGTAACGTTGCCATGGCAATCCGTAACGGTGATCGTGACGGAATTAATTCCCGGTGCAATCACCGTGTTGCACGGCGGCGTTTGCACAACGATCGGCGGGTTCGAGCAGCAAAATGCGGTCGCTGTGACCGGCACGCAAGGCACCAGGCAATTGGTCACGGTCATCGTCGACGGACAGGTCAGGACCGGCGGGATCAGCGGCAAGCCTATGACGCGGACGTGACACGAGTTGGAATTGCCGCAAAGATCCGTCACGGTCACCGTAACGGTGGCGCTGTTGCCCGAGAGATTCGTTGTGCCCGCGGGCGGCGACTGGGAATACACGAGCGAACAAACCGGCGTGCAATTGTCGGTGGCGGTAACTGAAATGCCGGGGATGATGAGCTGGCAATTCCGATTAAACGGGACAACGATCGGATTGGTCGGGCAGTTAATGACCGGCGGGGTGGTGTCCACAACCTCAACTGTCTGGCTGCAGGTGTTGTTGTTGCCGCAGGCATCCACAATCGACCAGGTCTGGGTGATGAACTTCGGACAGACCCCGTTGGTGATGGTGCCCGTAGCTATAATCATCAGGTTGGTTACGCCGACCGGGTTGATAAAATTGCTGGTGCAGCAAGTCGTGGCTGTGGGCGCATCGAAGCTCCAAATGCTGCCGCACTGCACGGTCTTGTTAGTGGGACACTGCACCTGCAAGCAGTTGGTCGAACAACAACCCAGAACCGTAACCGTCTGGCTGCAATTCGT
>CAZUVM010000121.1:0-32639 GCA_964623885.1 uncultured Verrucomicrobiota bacterium | reverse complement strand
AACCCGGATTTTGCATTGGCGGAAATTGGGGATTTTCCGATGGCCACATCCCACACGAGTTCGGCGACTTGCATGTCGGAATTCCTATTGCGTTGCATTAGAAACCTCAAAAAACAGTTTTCGATTCTGTGCTCAATTCCGGGCCTATCGCAAAATCCGGGTTAAAACGGTTACCTACCCCTCGCGGCGTGATCCCCACCTCGCTGAAGCGAGGTGTTAATGAGAGCACCCGCGATTTGGGCCACACGCCCGTAAGGAGTCTCTGATTCATTTTAAGACCCATCAAATGAGGGACTCCTTACGTCGTCCCCTACAACAGCCCGCAAACAAGGTTCTATTTAGGCGCATTTGCACCTCATTTTGAAGTCATCGCATCAATTGCAAGTTTCGCCGAGTCCAGTCCCTCGGCTGAGGCAGTGATATTTACGGTGCCATGTCCGGTCGCGCGGACGATCGCGACGCACTGGCCCAAGTACGCCCTCCGGGATGAAGCTTGGAATGGCTCGTGGCTGGAAAGGTCGCCGGAGTCCACCGCTATGAGCCTGCCAGGTCCGGAGACCTTAAAACTGATTTGGTCCGCGGCCTCACCAATTAGAACACCATTCGCATCCGTAATTGCCGCCGCGATGTACGCCACATCATCCCAATCGGTCGTGAGGTTCGGATGATCCGTGGCCAACTGGATTTTTGCGGGCTTCCCCGCGGTGCGAAGCGCGTGCGAAGCCACGACCTGGCCGTTGTTTTTGCCGACTGCTTTGAGTGCGCCGGGCTGGAATGGAACTTTCCACTGGCGCGGTGAGGCATCGGACGGCAGCGGCTTGGAACCGAGAGAACTGCCGTTGAGACTCAGTTCTACTTCCTGACAGTTGCTGTAGACCTCCACGTTCTCATCATGGGCTTCGAGATTGCGCGGCGTCCAATCCGAGAACTCCGTTTGTCGGCGCATGAGCGGCGCAAATCCGGGATCTTGTGGCGTGGCACCGGATGGTTCGAGGCGGCGGACGATGTAGACCATTGGTTGACCACTCCACCAACTCTGACGTTCGAATGCGCGCGGGTGTGGGGCTCCGGTGCGATCGAACAAACCGGAGCCGGCGCCGATGATTGGCCAACGGCGGGATTCGCCTAGATAATCGAACCCAGTCCACAAGAACTGGCCGGCATAGGGCGAATTGTCGCGCAAGGCGAGCCAGACCTTGCGGTCGTGGCCGTTCTCGGTGCCAAGGATCTTGCGCGATGGTTTCGCTTCGTGCGCGGCTAGAATTTCGCCCTCACGATAATTTTGGCCGATAACGTCGAGCAAATCCGCCAGCCCGTCGTCGTAATCGTGGCTGGCGTTAGGACGGAACAAGGCCTGAGATACGGGCCTTGTTGGGTCGTTTTCATGAAAGACCGAGATCAGTCCGGTCAAAGCTTTCTTGGCCTGTTCGGCCCTCGGGGTATCGCGGATTTCGTTACCGGCGCTGTAAACGACGATGCTAGGGTGATTGCGATCACGCCGAACCGTATCACGGACATCTGTCTGCGCCCATTCATCGAAGTAAAGGTGATAATCGTAAGGGTTTTTCCCGGCCGTCCAGCAATCGAAGAGTTCATCCATGACCAGGAATCCCATTCGGTCACAGAGGCCGAGGAACTCGGGTGCGGGCGGATTGTGTGCGGTGCGAATAGCGTTACATCCAACTTGCTTCAGCAGCAAAAGTCGGCGTTCCCAGGCGCGCAGCGGCACCGCAGCTCCGAGAGCACCGGCATCGTGATGGAGACAAACGCCTTTGATTTTGAGATTGCGGCCATTCAGCCAGAAACCGGTAGTCGCTTCGAATCGTGCGTCGCGAATGCCGAAAGTGTTGGTTTCTTCGTCCGTAGTGTTGCTGCCGCCGCGCAAACGGGAAATGAGCTTGTAAAGAACAGGATGTTCCAAATTCCAAAGCTGAGGAGTTTTGATCGTGAGATCCTGTAGGCAATTTGCCTCTTCGCCAGCGCCACAACGCATCGGCTTGGTCCGAATCGTTTGCAGAGCCGCACCGTTTGGATCAAGCACGGTGAATTCGAGAGCGGTGTCGCGTTCCACGGAAGACTGGTTTGTGACGGTTGCCTGGATGTGAACCAACGCTGCATTTGAGGTCACTTGCGGCGTGGAAATGAAAATGCTCCAATGCTCGAAATGCACCGGATCAGTGACCACGAGTCGCACGTGGCGGTAAATCCCGGCGCCGGCATACCAGCGCGAGGCCGGCTGGCTCGAATTGTCGGCGCGGACGGCGAGGACGTTGGTTTTACCCGGACCGAACTCGAGATGCCCGGTCAATTCATAGCGGAAGCTAACGTAGCCATACGGGCGTTTGCCTAGATGGAAGCCGTTGATCCAGACATCGCTGTTGCCCATGACTCCGTCGAAATCCACAAAGGTGAGGAATCGGGCGCCGTCGTTTGGTAAACTGAAGTGGTTACGGTACCACCCAACGCCTGCGGGTAGAAAGGCGCCGGCGCCGCCGGTCCGGTTGGTTTCGGCGGATGCGCCTTCGATACTCCAGTCATGTGGCACATCGACGGTGCGCCATTGATCGTCAGCAAACTGTGGCTGTTCCGCGCCAGTAGTATCCCCCAGGTAGAATCGCCAGCCTTTGTCCAGCGAGGACAACCCAGGGGCAGCGCAAGCAGTGGAGTAAACCGCAACCAAAAGGAAGCAGCGGATTGACAAGCGGAACATAACTATTTGGACCGTGAAGCCCAGGATGGCATCTATCGTGCAATTAAGAACATTTCACTTCGATGCCAGGTGGAATATCCCAGCTCCGTGCGACTTAATCTCGCAGGAGAATTCGGTTTGGACTGAGTCCAGGTTCCGTTGTTGCCACAAGTCGCGAACCTTGCACTCACCCGAAAAACCAAGATCCGCGAGCGTGACTGTGACGCGAGCAGAAGGAGCATCGGGCTTAGTGTCGCGGGTGTTGAAAAGGGCAACGTATTTATCCGTTGAACCGGGCACGTCCGCGACCCATGCCACCAAACCGTCCCGATGGAACAATTCACGGTTGCCGAAACTGTCCTGGTTGACGGCGAGTACTTCGGGGTTGGTAAGTAAGCCGAGAGTAAACGAATCCAATTTCGTCATGTCGCCTCCAAAGATGAGAGGGGAGCGGGCGATGCACCATAGGGTCATCAACGTGTATTGTTCGTCGCGCGTAAGCTTCGTGGGGCGGCCCATACCCACAATGCCCAGGGGCAGCATGTCGGCGTCAGGAAAATGGCCGGGCCCACGATAGGGTGTCCACTTGCGAAGACGCTCAAATTGCGGCAGAAGCAAGGACCATTTATCCCAGAAATCATCGCTGATGCGCCACAAGTTGGCATTCTGACTGACGTTCTCACCTTCGGCGACGGGAGTTTCGCCGGGCGACAGGCTCAAGACCATGGGTCGGCCCGTATGGTCGATAGCATGCCTGATGGCCTCGATTTCGGACTTATGATACGGGCGGGAGATATCGTCGACCTTCACGAAATCGACGCCCCATTGAGCAAACAAATCGAAGACCGAGTTGTAATAATCCTGCGCGCCGGGTCGGGACAGATCGACCCCGTACATATCGCCATTCCAGCGACAAATACTGTTAGTGTCAGCGATTTCACGCGCATGGACCTGGGTGCCTTTGACCAATGTGTTTTGAGCTACTGCCTGGCGCGGGATGCCGCGGAGGAGATGCACTCCAAACTTGAGACCTTTGCCCTGGACATAAGAGCTGAGGGTTTTGAAACCGGCGCCATTGACCGAGGAAGGAAAGCGATTGGTGGCCGGCCAAAGACAGCCGAATTCGTCCATGGTGAGTGGTGCGTTTTTGCGATAATCGTAACCGGTGGCATGCGGCTCGTACCACTGGATGTCGACGACGACATATTTCCACCCATAGCTGGCAAGGTGTTCGGCCATGTAATCGGCCTGAGCTTTGACCTGGCTCTCGGTGACGGTAGTAGCGAAACAATCCCAACTGTTCCAGCCCATGGGAGGCACAGGAGCCCAGGTTTGGAACGGTAGCGAGGCGGCAAAGGTCAGATATGGAAGCAAGACGAGAACGAAGCCGAAGGCCGAAATCCGAAGACCGAAATCCGAAAGAAGGCCGAAGGTCGAAATCGGAACAACCTCCAACGTCCGGACAGTCCAGTAATCGGATTTCGTTCTTCTTTGGATCTTCAGGCTTCGGGTTTTGGGTTTCATAGTGGCCTGGGCAAAAGGTAGCTGGACAAGAGACAGTTTTTCAAGGCCCGCAAGCCTTCGACGACGCACTGGGCGTTGAGGCGGGCGCCCTCTTCGTTGGTGTGCGTATGTTCATCACCAAAAAGGGTTTCGACTTTTTCCGGACCTAGAGCTTTGTAATGGCCGGCGATGATTTCGTTGAGATCGACAAAAGGAATATTTTCGGCGGCTGCGGCTTCCTTCGCCCATTTGCCGTAGTCGTTGTTGGCACGGGCAACTTTGCCATCCTTCCAGATTTTGCGCGGCACAGGTGAGAGCACAATCGGCGTAGCGCCTCTGGCTTTGGCATCCGCGATGTACTTGCGCATATACCATCCATAAGTGTGGACGGTTTCAACTTTGCCGGAGGACTTATTGGTGATGACCTGTGACTGGTCGCCGTTGCCTTTGAGGGAAGCACGCGCACGGCCGTCATCCAGTGGCCCACCATCATTGTGACCGAATTGCATGAGAACGAAGTCTCCGGATTTAAGCTCAGCCAGAACCTTGTCCCAAAGGCCTTCGGTGAGAAAAGTCCGGCTGCTGCGGCCGCCGAGAGCGCGATTCGTAACAGTAATCCTGGAGGAATCGAACCAGCCGGAAAGCGGATCGCCCCAACCAAGCTGGCCGTGGGTGTGATTGCGGACTGTGGAATCGCCAATAAGGAATAACGTTGGCTTGGATTCGGCCGCAAATGTTGCAGGTGTAACTTGGCCAGACGTTAGAAGCAGAGTGGTTAAAAGAACTTTGGAGATGCTTTTCATAGCAAATGCAGCAGGAAACAGTTGAGCATCATGAATGGCCGCATTCAGTTTGCGAGATGCGATTTCAGGGGCGTAAGGGTCACTGGCCCGAGCAGTCCGGAAGGAGCCAACGGCCAATTAGAGGCGTCGAATGGTTTGTAATCCAGGTTAACGAAGTTAGCGTCATAGAAGTTCTTCCATTTGACGCCCCGACGATCCAGATCGCGCACACGATTGCCAGAAGTATTGGTGACTTCGACTTCAAGAAGATTGCCGGCAGGTTTAAGAGATTCAGTCACGACTCGGAAAGGGGGCGATATCAACGTGCCGAGGTCTATGCCGTTAAGCCGTACGCGTGCACTTTGACACACCTTGCCGAGATCGAGTTGCCAGCTCGCAGCCGCGTTGGTCGGCGCTGCAAAATCAATCGCGTATAAAGCAGAACCCGCAAACCGCTGAGCGTTGGTATCGCCTAACTCCGTCCAGGACGCCAGGGCTTTGGATTCAAAAGCAGCCGGCAACACCGGTCCGCCCTGCATGAACTTGCAATGCCAGATCCCGGACACTTCAGTAGCGGCACCCGCGGTGTCCCAATAGGCCCAACGGGATTCTGCTTTTTCCGAGGACCTGTTTCTGCAACAGAGTAAAACCGACGCGCCCGGCGAAAGTTGCAGGAGCACTTTTGACTCATTGCCATCTCGATGCACCGACGCAACGCCGCTGCGGCCGGTCAAAGGATCCAACATCGATGCTACCGTGGCCGGCAAAGCAAGCGGCACCCAACCATTCACAGTTTTGTC
The DNA here is from genome assembly GCA_964623885.1 of uncultured Verrucomicrobiota bacterium. Lineage (GTDB taxonomy): Bacteria > Verrucomicrobiota > Verrucomicrobiia > Limisphaerales > UBA8199 > CAZUVM01. Next base: position 26,865 of record CAZUVM010000121.1, on the reverse strand, counting down.
ATCGGAACGATTGGCAATGAAGTAATAGCAGGAGTCATCCGTGGAACGACGCACGCACATGAGTCCAGGCCGATCGAACATGGACTCGCGCCGCATCCGGACGGCGGCCAATGCCGGTTCAACATCGCCGATCAACACGCTGCCGGCACCGAACTTGCCTCCCCGATCCGGCACGCCAGTGCATAACCGTTTCAGTTCTGCTCTGCGTTGCTCAAGCTGGCCCAAACCCGGAACATCTGAGGGCAGATGTTTTTCGAAAACGATGGTCGCACCCGCTTTGGCCAGATCGAGTAAACGGCGGAGGGTCTCGACCGGCATGTGAGCAGTTTGAGGGACAACGACGATCCGGTAAGCGCCGCCGGTTACTTTGATGCTTCCAGCTTGGACCGTGGCATTAGACAACTGGCGATCGGAGATATAATCAAACGCGTACCCCCGATTCCACAAGCGTTCAGCCAAGTGACCCATTGGTTGATCTTCAAACCATTGCCGCGCGTGCACGGTGAGCGGCTGCACCAATCCGGCTGGGTTGTGCCACAGGTCATGGATCGGCCAGTAAAGCAATATATCGTTGTCAGGGTGTCCCGCCTGCAGCACCGCCTGACAACGCGCTGCATACGCGTTTAAGACCGGCACATCGTGCCAGATCGAGTTGCGCGGGTTCATTTCGTAAGAAGCGTAGAAAACCCATCCAGGCCAAGGGACGTCATCCGGCGAATAGCAGGTGCCATGGTAAATGACATGGTTGATACCGGAGAGGAACATGTCATCGAGCAGGAATTTCATATCTGCGAGGGTCTCGGTGAAATGTTCAGTGAGCCAGGTGCCTGTCTCAGCCGCAGCCAGGTTCTTGCCTGTAACATGCGCGGCTGATGAAGCAAACTTCGAAACCAGTTTGTTGCGGTCGAGATGAAACATTTCCGTCTCGGGAATATCGGCGTCCGCATACAGATCCAGCCAATTGCCCGGCGAACCGTGGGCTTCGTTGCGATTGATGAATCCATGTGCATGCGCCCAGCGGGTCCATTGCGGGAGTGAATCCTCCACCATTACATCCGAGATCGTTTCGCGATAATCGGATTTAACCCGGGCGATGTGATCGGGATCGGTGAGTGATGCCTGAGACATTAAACGTGAGAAGCGGTTCGTATTCGGTGTTACGTGTTCCGCGTTTTGAGCCTCGCTAGAAAACAGAGCAGGCAACTCGGTTTGGAGGGGGTAACCACGGCGCTTCTCGAACGCAGAGAAAAAGTCAGGAGCCCAATCGGATCGGTACTCATAAGAATCGTGATAGAGGGCGCGCGGTTTGGGGCCGGTGTAATGAGCGAAAGCTGTATCGAACCAGCTCAGATAATGGCGCATGGCCTCTGGGTAGATCAGGTTGAGCATATGTCCCTGCCCGCCGGGCGCTGCGCGTTTGACCTTCTGACCGGAGGGACGTTGCGAAATCACATAGAGTTGCCAGGTGCCCTCGGGAGGCAACCAATCCAATCTGCCGTCCGGTTGAATTTTATCAGTCAGTTCCTGGCTTCGACCATCGGGAGAAAAAGCCACCAATGCTTGTATTGTGGCTGGATTAAAATCATCCGACAACCGCGCATCCGAAGACAATGCGTACGTTTTCACGATGACTCGCGCGTTGGCCTCCTCGTCTGTGACATGCGGTCCGCCGAAACACCAGCCTGTGCCCATCGTCATATCGACACCCATATCCAGGCGGTGCGCTTCCCGCACCGTGTAGGCGAGCATCTCCATCCACTTGGGGCTGAGATACTCGATGAATCGGTCCTCGTAGCCCTTGGCCCCATAAATCGGAATGATGTGAACACCACCGAGTCCGGCATCATGGTAACGTTGGAGTTCGTGGGTGAGGTTAGTTGGGTCGACGGCGCTGCCCATCCACCACCAGTAAGCCCACGGACGAGTCTGGGGGGTGACTTCAGGCCAAAGATTCCTCGCCGAAAGTTCCGAGGCGAGAGCAAGCCGGCTGGCAACGACGAAACACAGGACAATCGGGCTCGAAAGCGAAGCAAATGTCTGAGATGGTTGGCTCATTGACTCAGCGCTAAAGTTAAGCGCGAGAGCGCCGACATTGTTAGATGATAGTTGGAGGTATCTGGTTTATCAGCCCTTACTGCAAATGGTAGAGGGGAGCTTCATACCGTTTGGAAATGCTTCATAAACCTGATCGGTGAACGCCGGAGATTTCCCGCATGGATCAACGCAAGCCGCTGCGAGCGGGGACCGCGCGCGCTCCGCCACGGAGTGCTCCAACTCAGAGTTCGTTAGCTGTATAGTTAGCTTCGAGGACTTTCTTGATGCGCTCGCGGCACTCCGTCAAGTGCGCTTTAGTGGTGTCGTCCATCCCGGAGCCGAGACCTTTGTCGATCTTGTCGGCGATACGTTGCAAATGAAGCCGGGCAAGGCTCTTGGCATCCGCGGGCAGAGTACTCGAGCCACCCATCAACATGACAAAACCGTACATATCGCTAAAAGGGCTAGGCCGCTGGCCCAGCACCATATGACACAAACGAGCGAGATGCTCGCGCTGAAGGTTGCGGCGCATCGTGGCCTGCGAAGCATCTTTGCCTGGCGCTAATTGACCCCAAATTGATTCCGTCGTGGTTTGAAATATTTCAGAGACTTTAAGGGGCTTGGCCTGCGGATCGGACTGGAGCTCCTGGTTTTCAAGGCGGGAGAGCACGGACGGATCGAAGCAGCGATTCAACACGATACGCTGGATAGCGAGGACGCGCTCGAAGATGGGATAATCCACGCCGCCGCCATAGAACAAGGATTCGCTGCCCCAGTGGTACCAGTTGTCGGTAGTGAGCCGGCGCAGCATGACCGGCGAGAAATGGAACGCATCGCCGGTAAGAACATTCTTAGCGAGGAAATCCAGGGCTTCGCGCTGCTTGTCGCCCGGAACTGGAGAAACCGGGTCGTGACAACCTTCGCTGCCTTTGAAGTCGCGACTTACCGATTGGCCGCCGATAAAAGAAGAAGCGAGATAAGCCGCATTGCCATATTGGCCGAGCAACACCGAGAAGGCCCGGCGCAGCCGAGCCCATGACTCGCCGTCTTTAACGATTCTGTCATCGAGCGTTTTAAGCAGCTCGGCGGCAAGAGCGACGCGATCTTCGCCGTATTTAAGTGGATCGTTTCCGAGATCATACGTGTTTACGTAGGGATCGTCGTTGAGAAACATGTCCTCGTCGGTGGCGTAAGCGAGGTCCGGGTTGGGCGAGTGGTCGGCGATTTTTTTCAGCTCGGCTGCCTCGTCACCCTCGATGGGCTTATAAGCGTATTCAATGGCCCAGTAATCATACGGCCCGATGGTGGTGGTGGCGTAGTCGCCCTGGGGTTGACCCTTGCGCGAAATATTGACCGGGTTGTAATCCATCACGCTACCAGTCATCCCTTTGACACGGGTGAGATTCGTATCATTGATTTGGCTGAGCGAAAGCATGGTGCTGGCCTTGAAATTGTGGCGAAGGCCAAGAGAATGGCCGACCTCGTGCATGACGATTTCCTTGATGGTCTGGCCCAGGAACTCGTCGGGAAGTTTCTCATCGGGGGATGCTTTGCCATCCGAGGCCATCGCGATCATGGCCATGCTCAACTCCTGCTGCTTTCCGACCGCGCATTGGCAAACATTGGCGAGGCTCTGCGAGAAACGGCGATTGAGCTGCATTTGCACCGGGCTCCATTCGCCCGGGACCAATTGCGCCGTCATAGTTTTGCCATCCTGTCCTGCCCAGGCAGGCCCCGGGCGAGGAATTGGGAACGGCAGGCCATAGCCATATTTCGCGGCCATAATCGGGCTAATGATTTCGCCCTGGGCCAGCGGCACCCAGTCCTCTGCCGCGGCGGCAATCGGTTTGCCAACCAGGAAAGCGTATTCGGACTTTAGCGCACGGATCCAGCTTGCGTCGAAGATAACGTCGCCATCGATCATTTCGCCGGTGATGGGATCGGCGCGCAGGCCTGACATAGCGAAGGTGGAACTGGTGGTGATCCAGCGGAACGTGCAGTAGTTAATGTCCTCGGGATCGAAATCGTCGCGTTCGTTTTGCCAGCGAACACTAATCGCGTTGCGGAATCCGATTTTCTCAAAAGCCTTGTTCCATTCCAGGATGCCTTCCTCGACGTAGGGGCGATATTCATCCGGCACGGTGTTCTCAACCCACCACACGAGTTGCTTTTTCGGCGGCGAGAGCTTGGCTTTGGAGTCGGATTTTTCCAGCCGCCAGCGGTTGATGCGGCGCATAAAAACCGTATCGGGATCGTTGGAGCCGAAATCCTTCGTAGCGCTCAGGAAGTGACCGACGCGGTGATCGGCGTAGCGTGGTTTGTACCCCGATTCAGGCAGTTTGCACAGACTGTAGTGGATGACGAGGGTGATGCCACGGGAATCGGCAACGCCGTCATCGCCAAAGCGGAACATGCCACCGCGGCCGCGATACGTAGCCTGGATTTCCAATTCGATATTGTTTTGGAAGGTCTTGATTTTGCTCCAGGAGCTGCGGTTCTTATCAAATTCGCCAAGGCCAAGTTGGGCGAAATCGGTAAGGAAAATTTGGGAAAAGTCGATAAGCACGTTTCCGCCGGGGCTGAGGCTGACAATGGGCAGCGAAAGCAAGACTGAATCAGTATAGTTCTGCAGGACGGCGCGTTCGAGCGGAGTGCCTTTGGGAGCCTCGTAATGAATATTTCGGCGGAGCAATTGGATATTGTCCTCTACGCGGCGAAAAACGAGGATCCATTCGTCGCCGAAGTTCAGCGGCTGGCCGGCCATGGCCAAACCGCGAGCGATAGCCATGGGGGCGAGCAAGGGCTGATCGAGTTGGTTCGGTTTGATTTCCGCGTACACGATCTCATTGGTGCGATATAACGTGAAGAGACCCTCGAACTTCTGCGTGTCTTTGGTGACTTCGGCGAAGTCTTTGAATTTCGAAGGTTTGGCGGGCGGGGCTTGCGTCCAGGCATTGAGCGCTGGCAGCAGAATCATGCCGATCATGAACAGCCTGATGGCAACGATGCGATAGAAAAATGATGAGCTGGCATTGGGAAATCGCGTGGCATTCATGGCGGGCGTGATGCTACCAAAGCGCCGCCGAGGTAGCAAGCACCCGGCAACTGAAAACAAAGTCGCGGCTTGGTCGCATTTTTAACGCTTGACAGGCATGTCCGCGGCTTTCATAGTTGGCTTCGTGAACCTGATGAACCCCCATAGTTCTTAGGACTTTATGCCTCAAATCCATAACTATACCAGATACCTCGTTGCGCTCGGTCTCACGACCGCTATGGGCGCATATGCTCAAATAAGTTCGATCAACTCGGGCGTCATCACGCCAAGAGTTTTCAATGATATGCCCGGGGCGACGGGGACTTACCTCAACAGCTATCCCGGTTCCATTACGATTGGGGAGGCGGGCGCATTCCGGGCGACCTCGGGCGGGTTGGACCGCAGTTACTGGGCATTTTCAAATAATGGCACCAGCCCCTACGTTCTGGGAGCCAGTGACCTCGGATTTACGGTTTCCTTTGGCCTAACGATGAGCGGAACCACAACGGTTGATAACGAAGCGGGCTTTATTATACCCAACGGAACGACCGGCAGTTACGGTCAAGGCAACGGCTCGTTCCCGGGCGGCGATCTGCAGTTCCTAGCTAATGCCAGTGGCGGGTTTTTGGGCTTTTTCGGCGGACCTGGATTCTGGAACTCAGGTATTACCTATACGGCCGGCACTCATATTAGTATGCAAATCGTATATTTTCAAAATGGGCCCACAGGTAACATGCAGTTCTTTGTCACCGACGGCTCCAATACCGCATCAAGCCCAATCCAATCATGGACTGGCAATCTTGTAGGCGACATACTCGGTGGTTATTACCAGATTGGGAATGGTAACACTTCTCCAGGAGCTTCGGGGCAGTCGGTTTTCGACAGCATTACAATCACTGTGCCGGAACCTTCCTCGCTCGCACTGCTCGCCTTGGGCATCCTCCCCCTCGCACGGCGTCTGCGCCAGCGCGCCTGAGATTCCACTTTTTCACGGCACGGCATGACCGGTTCATGCCGTGCTTTTAATTTGCGCGCCTGGTAGCGCACTGCCTACTCGATCAAAAACTTAAGAACCGAAACAGGCACAAAATTCAAAGAGAATGGAGGCTGGAGCATATCGAGTAATCGCCAGTAACTGGGGACGTCTGGAGGCGGATGGTAAGGACGCCGTCCTCGGCGTCCCTACCAGACCGTTACGGCGCCGTTACTTTATAGAATCGTCTTCCGCCCGTCGTCGGATCACTTACGGTTTTGACCGCGCCATTGCCGATGAGGGTCGTAAGCGGGCTCCAGTTGCCTGTATCCAGGTTGGTCCGGTAGAACACTCGATAAGTGGCGCCCACCTGAGTCGGGAATGAGAGCAAGGTATTACCGGAAGCGGCACGGACACTCACCTTGATGCCTCCCGCAGGCACGAGCATGAAGTAGTTCGGATTGCAATTGCCAGCGGTGGTGATTCTAAGGGTCGCAAGCCCGTTAAGCTTGACGGCCGCCGGAGCGGACAGCCCGTCATCAGTCAATGGGACCCAGTCATAAGTGAAATATGCTGGGGATCTCCCAAAACCGCCAAAGTGTCCCAGTCTCTTAGTGACCTGATTCGTTGTGCCAGCGCCGCTGATGATTTGGTCGAGGTACAGCGAATAGGGGCCGTCGCCGGAGGAGCGAATGTAGAAGTAATAGCTGCCCGTCGGATACTGCCGGGTATAGTTGGCCCAATCGGTATTGGCGAAGAACACCAAAACATAATCGGGCGCGCCGTTATTCACCCAATTCGTTCGCACATAATCGTGCGAGCCAAGCTTGTCCTGTGGGATACCCCCGGCTCCAACAGGATAGTTAGTTCGGTAGTTAAACACGTCGTTGATCGACGAGATGTGTTGGTAGTCAATGTTGGTGACTGCTGGATAGGGACCGAAAGCGTCGGCGTACGCCCCTGGAAACCAATTATCGGCGCTGATAAATTGTCCGCCGTCATAATCAAAATCTTCGGCTTCAACCATGTAATTCCCCTCGCTGAACGTATCGAAGCGATTCGTCATCAGAAGCCCCTGGCCAGCTAAATTGGTCGCGGCAATGACCGCCACGTGCACAGCATTGGGCATCAGGTATGGATAAACTACATTTCTGGTCGAGGACGAGCCGGTGATTACCAGATTCGATGAGACGTCGTTGACGTCAAGATTCAAGGTAATGGCATTAGCAGGAAGAGCGCCGCTGAACGACGATATCGTAAAAGCAAAGCTATTGGTAGATTCAAAAGGTCGCTTGCCAGTCGGATAAATGCTGGTCACTTCAAGTTGAGGGGCGACCAGCATGAAAAAGTTCGGCCTGAGGTCTGGGCCGCTCGCGGTAAGCCGCAGGGTCTGCTTACCATTCAGTGTGACCAGCGCGTTATTACCATTGGTGTCCTTGAGATAAACATTCTCAAAAGTGGTCCACCCAAGACCACCGTTGATTGTGAAGGTACCTAGATCAGTCGTCGAGTTGTCCGGGTTCACAAGACTTAGGGTGAATGTTCCGCTTAAGCCAACATCCGTAGAGAGGCGGCCGATGACCCAATACGTGCCGTTCGACCAGTCGCGAGTGTAGTTGATCCATTGGCCGCTGTTGAATGGATCGATTCGGTAGTCCTGCACGCCTGCCAGGACATGGTCCTTACGCAAAAAATCTCCAGACCCGACTGTGCCCACCAGATCATCGGGACGATACAAATGCGTAGGGGCGTTGCCGAGTGGATACTCGTCCACAAATGGGTTCCCCACCGTGCCAAAGTAGCAGTTGGGGTTGCCAATAGTATCGCAAAGCGTTGGAAAATCATAGTACATCCCATTAGTGAAATCAAAATCCTCGGCTTCCCAGAGGGTCAGAACCGGCGGAACACCCACCCAGGTAGTTTCGAAGTGCGTGCTTGCGCTAACGGTGAGATTGAAAACGTCAGTCGCAGTAATGGTGGCTGAATAAACCGTGTTGGACTGAAGTCCGTGGTACGTGACGGTCTTGTTGGACGAAGAACCGCTGATGGCCAGGTTGCTGGAGACATCCACACCATTGAGGACCAGGCCAATGGCGTTGCTGTTGATGGTGAACCCACTCGGCGAACTGACATTGAAGCTGATGCCATCATTGGGATTGACGAAAATCATGTTCTGCGGAAAGACGTTGCTAAGGACGGGGGGCGATGCGCCACTGGTCTGGTCCAAAACGGCATCATCGAAATAAGCGGACCCGGTGCCGGGGTCAATCGCGAGGTAGGCATACCGATAACGGACAGTTGTCGCACCCGGAGGCGCTACCAACTGACTCACCGAACCTGTCACTGCGTAGGTTGTGAAATACGGATCGCCACTCGAAATCGGAGAAGATACGTCGCAAGCCTGAGTTACCTGGCCTTGGACCCAGATGTCGGTCCCGGACGTGGCGTCGAAATTATCCGATTTGTAAAGGGCAAGAACATTGTTGCTGGAGCCGAGGAAGGAAACCTCAACCCAAGTAAACTGACCCGACCCCAGTCCGCCTGCGTCTCCTGAGTATGTATAAAACCAACCGCTAGCTTGAAAAGTCGAGCCTGGAGAAGTGCTGAAATCCTCGTAGATGCCTGCCACATTTGTTCCACTATAAGTGGCGTCCCACTGTTTCCAGTAGTACGTCCCCGAATGAGCTACAGCAGGGAGATTCTCAACCCAATAATCTTTTCGGGTTGTCGGCGGCGAAAAACGGTTCCAGCCAGTCGGAATGGTGTTCCCATTGGGTGGGCTCTCGAAACTCGGGTTTGCAAGCAGGTTTGCCGCTTCAGTCGACCGGCCGGCCAAGAGGGAGGCCACAGCCAGCCCCAGGAGCATGGCCTTCGCCGTCTTAAAAAGGATTCTATCGTTTGGTTTCCAAGTGAGCGAAAGGGGTCGCGGAGAGCCGTTCATCGCCTGCAGGTTATTTATTTGGGTTGATGGTTGCTTTGTCGGGGTTTTGCTCCTCACTGAGGTACTTTTAAATTTCGCAGAGAAGGGCGAGATGTCAATGTTTTCTGGGCTGGATTTGTCTTCCTTGCTGTGGTAAATGAAATCCAGCGGTGCCATGCGACAAGCCCTGATTTCCGTTGTTTTCTTTCTCATCATTGGGGTGCAGGCGGCGCCCGCGATCCAAGCCCCAACTGGAATCGTCAGCCGCACTGGTGATCGAAGCATCGTTTTGCATTGGGACAGCAGCAGCGATCCCAGCTTGGCCGGTTATCGCGTTTATCGCTCGACCGTCAGCGCCGGCGGCCCTTTCACGCTGGTGACCACCACCCCGCTGACCTCTCCTGGCTATTGCGACCTGAGCGGCAGCGTCGTCAACGGCCAGACGAATTTTTATTATGTGACCGCCGTCAGCACCGCTTCACAAGAGAGCACTCCGTCCTCCGTCCTGGGCGCCACATCGCACCTCTTTGCCAGCGATGACGAGTTTCTGGACTACGTCCAGGAGACTTGTTTTGATTACTTCTGGTATCTGGCCAATCCCGCCAATGGCCTGGTGCCGGACCGAAGCACGACGACCTCACCCTGCAGCATTGCCGCAGTGGGTTTCGGCCTAACTGCTATCGGCATCGCGATTGACCATGGCTGGATCTCGCGCACACAAGGGGTCGCCCGCGTGCTCACAACTCTCAACACCTTTTTGAATGGTCCCCAAGGTTCCGGCACCTCGGGCACCATCGGCTACAAAGGGTGGTTTTATCATTTCCTGGACATGAACACGGCTTTGCGTTCCGGGGGCACCGAACTGTCTTCGATTGATACGGCATTGCTGTTGGGTGGAATCCTCTACGCGAAGCAATATTTCGATGGCCCCAGCACTGACGAGGCTTCCATCCGCGCGGCGGCGGATACGATTTTCAACCGGGTGGATTGGACTTTTATGTCACAGGGGAGCGACGGGGTGGCGATGCAGTGGCTGCCAACGGGTGGCTTCTCGGGCACCTGGGTTGGTTATAACGAAGGGATGATTATCTACTGCCTCGGGCTGGGCACGGCCACCAATCCCTTGCCGGCTTCGGCCTGGAATCGGTGGACCAGCGGCTATAACTGGATCAACAACTATGGCCAGAGCTATGTCCACTTAGCGCCTATGTTTGTATATCAATATTCCCACTGCTGGATTGATTTTCGGCATATTGCCGACGTCTACATGAACAGTCACAACTGTACGTATTTCGAGAATTCCCGCCGAGCGTCTCTGGCGCAGGTGGCTTATGCCATAGCAAATCCAAATAGCGAGGTGGGGTACAGCGTCAATGTTTGGGGACTTACAGCCAGCGATGGGCCAAGCGGCTACAATGTACATGGTATCCCGCCCAACGGCTCAGACGACGGCACGATTGCTCCGACGGCTGCCGGCGGCTCCATGCCCTTCACCCCCGAATACTCAGTGCCGACATTGCGTTATTTCTACAGCCATTATAGGCCGTTCATTTGGACCGCCTACAGCTTCCGCGACGCGTTCAACCTCACGGCCGGAGCATGGTATGGCACCGATGAACTTGGCATCGATCAAGGCCCCATTGTGATCATGATCGAGAACTACCGCACGCAGCGCGTGTGGCAGCTTTTCATGCAAAACCCCGAGGTCGAGCGCGGGCTCCAGCGTGCCGGTTTTGTTTCCCTGCCCTACGTCGGGACCAGTATTCAACCAGTCCCGTCGCAACCCAACTTCAATCTTTCGTGGCTGGCCTCGACGGGTCGGTACTATCAAGTTGAGTATTCGCCGCAGCTTTCCACCTGGTCCTTCTCGCCGGGCTTCGTCTTCGCCACGAACAATGCATTGTTTAACTGGCTTGACGCCGGTCCACCCGCCACGGTTTCGGCGCCGGCGATCACGCCGCAACGGTTTTATCGCGTATTCCAAATCGGAACGCCCTGATCGGCAGGGACGCTGTCCCCGGCGTTCCCAATCTCATTAAGGTGTTTTAGCAATTAAGAATCCGGCTTCGTCAGGCCCGAATAGTTTTGTGGAAACCATCGGCCGTTGTTTTTCGTCTTTTCAATGTAGCGGCGTTCTTGCTAAATGCCCGTCAGCAGAGCTGCATGCAGATGCCACCCCTGGTACCCAGCAAATAAATGAAAACCAACCCCCAGTCCAATTCGTCTCCTGTAACACGTCGCCAATTCTTGCGCACATCGACCGCTGTCGGCGCCGCTTTCACCGTCTTGCCAGCGGCGGTGTTGGGTTTGCGCGGCGCTCCCTCCCCGAATTCGAAGCTGAACCTGGCCGGAATTGGCATTGGGGGACAAGGAGGGGAGGACTTGAAGCACATGGAAACCGAAAACATTGTCGCGCTCTGCGACGTGGATCGAAACCATGCCGCCCATATCTTCAAAAGATATCCCAACGCGAAGCAATTCAATGACTATCGCAAGATGCTGGATGAAGTGAAGGAAATCGATGGTGTGGTGGTTGCCACGCCAGACCATCATCATGCTTGCGCCTCGATCACGGCCATTAAACATGGCAAGCATGTTTACTGCGAAAAACCGCTGACGCATTCGGTTTGGGAATCCCGCCAACTCGCCCAAGTCGCCCGTGAGGCGAAGGTCGCCACCCAGATGGGCAATCACGGCCAGGCTTCTGAGCAGACGCGCCAACTATGCGAATATGTCTGGGCCGAAGTAATCGGCAAAATCCATGAAGCGCACATTTGGACCGACCGTCCGTCGCAAGGGCTCTTTAAGGAATATTGGCCGCAGGGGGTTCCGCGACCGAAAGAAACTCCGCCGGTCCCTGCCACGCTTGATTGGGACCTCTGGGTCGGGCCGGCTCCCATGCGACCCTATAATCCAGCTTACCTGCCGTTTGTCTGGCGCGGTTGGTGGGATTTCGGCACCGGCGCACTGGGCGATATCGGCTGCCATGCGCAGGACCCGGTGTTTCGCGCGCTCAAGCTGGGCGCGCCCCTTACGGTCCAAGCGTCCTCGACGCGCGTCAATGCCGACAGTTTTCCCGTCGGATCGATGGTAACCTGGCAATTCCCCGCACGCTCGGCCGAACCGCAAGGCATTAACACCTACACCCGAGGCCTGAACGGCGCCGCAGCCGGCGGGATCGAGATGCCGCCGTGCAAGCTCGTTTGGTACGATGGCGGCCTGCGCCCGCCGCGGCCTGACGGGCTACCGGACGGGAAACTTATGGGCGACAACGGGCGCCTGCTCATTGGCGACAAAGGTTTCATTTTGAACAATACTGCGTACCCTCAGTCATGCGCTGAAGCCGCATCGAAGCTTACGCCCACGATTACGCGCTCGCCTGGCCATTACGAGGAATGGATTAACGCCTGCAAAGGCGGACCCGCGGCCGGATCCAATTTCGACTTCGCCGGACCTCTGACGGAATCTGTGCTCCTGGGCAATGTTGCGCTACGCGTGCAACTCCGCGAAGACCTGACCTTGACGAAGCTGCATTGGGACCCGGTAAATATGAAATTCACCAACCTCGAGGATGCCAACAAATTCGTCCGGCGCGACTACCGGGAGGGATGGACTCTGTAAGCAATTGCTTAGAACGCGCGACGGAGGAGTTGGGGGAAATTGAGTTCGAGCGTTTGATAAAAGAGCTCCGGATGATCGCGGTCCCAGACCGGCAGAGCGGCGTCCAGGGCGTCTAGCACCTCCTGCACCTGCTCGCGGGTGGGGGCAAAAAACCGGCAGCCATGCCGCTGGTAGAGCTCGAAAATCTGAACCGAGCCGATCTGCATTTCGCGCACTTCACAACAGGTATCTTTCCAGAACTGCATGCGAGCTGTTGAGGTCGAGGCGGCATCAGCGCGTACATTGGGTGCATCGGGTTTGGTGACCAGATCACGTTTGGCATCTTCGTACGCGGTACGCAGCCCGTGCGCCTTCATGCGCGTGCTTTCGCTGAGCTCGCCTGTGCTCGGCTCAAGGGTTGCCGTGGGAGGAGCCGTAGTCGGAGCGGCGCGCGTCAGCGCAGATTGGACTGCAGGAACAGGTTGAGCCGGGTTGCGTCGGTATTCGCGGATGAGGCGGGCGGCTTCGGTCCGCGTCAACGGTTTGGCCATCACGTAACCCGCGTTGCGCAATAGCACAAGTTGCTGCTCCGACGCTGGTACATCATCCCAAAGCATAACGTCGAGGACGCTTTTATCAGGCTTACCAGTAGAACATGCTCCCGCGATGAGCAGATTGCAAGTGGAGAATTAGTCCGGACTCTTTTCCGCCAAAATTGTCCCGATGAATTGCGCCCGAACAGTGCCCGGCAAACTGCGGGTCAGGATTTTGAATCCAATTTTTCCTGCAGCCTCTGCAGCACTTCCGCAGCATCTTTGTCGCTTTCGCTGTGCAGCAGCACGGAACCGGACCGGTCAATTACCGCCAGCCAGGGAATGGACTTTTTCGGATGGTACTTGGCCAGATCCTCGGCGCCGCTAACCTTGTCATACGCCAAAGCCGGCCATTTCATTTTTTCTTTAATCATGAACTGCCGCATCTCGGCCTCGCTTCGGTCCTGCGGGATGTACAGCACCTCGAACGGACGTCGCCCCTGGAACGGATGTTTGTAAGCCGCAACCAATCCCGGGGAAAACTTTCGACAATCCGAACACCAGCCGGCGCCGAAGTACAGAATCGTGTACTCCGCTTTCAGAAAATTATCCGCTTTGAAAGGAACCAGCTTGTCCCCGTGCAGGACTACGAGATCGGATGCGTGAGGCGCCACGACAGCGTTTTGCTCATGGGCGGCTTGCAGGCTGGTGCCGACCAAGGCGAAAGAGAATATCAAGGCGCGAACTGCATGGTCATTCATCACGAATGTTTAGCGGCATTATCGAACGCAGTCAATTGCGTGAGCGAAGCATTCTTCGCGAGGGAGACGACCTCGATTTAACCGGCCGGCAGGGCAAAATAAAAAGTGGCTCCTTGGTCGGGTTTTGCTTCGGCCCAAATCCGGCCATCGTGACGTTCGAGAATACGCCGCACATTGGCCAGACCCACGCCAGTACCCTCAAATTCATCGCGGCGATGCAACCGCTGGAACAGCCCAAAGAGCTTGGCGTATTGCGACATGTCAAAGCCGGCGCCATTGTCGCGGATGAAAAAAACGGATTCCTGCCCCTGGGCAGCGAGAGAGCCAATCTCGATACGCGGTGCCGGCTGGTGGCGTGTATACTTGATGGCGTTCGCGATCAAGTTTGTCCAGACCTGGCGTAAGAGAGTAGAGTCGCCGCGAACGCGGGGGAGAGGGTGAATTATCCAGTCGATCTGACGCTCTCCCTGATCCGAACGCAACTCGGCAATGACGTCAGCCACAAGCGCCCCAGAATCGATGTCGGTGCGTTGCAAGGGCCGCTGGCCGGCGCGGCCGAAGCTCAGGAGAGCATCGATCAGCGTGGTCATCCGCTGGGCCGCTTCGCTGATTCGCGAAAGGTATTCCCGCCCTTGCTCGTCCATGCGCTCGCGGTAATCCTCTTCGAGGGCCTGAGCGAAACCGAGGACGTGACGCAAAGGCGCACGGAGATCATGCGAGACGGAATAACTGAACGTCTCGAGCTCCTTATTCATGGCCTGGAGTTTGGCGTTCCTTATCTCGAGTTCCTTTTGCGCTTCCTGCAGTGCCGCGGTGCGCTCCTCGACGCGCTTCTCCAATTCCATCGTCAGTGCCAGCACTTCGTGATTGGTCGCGGCGAGTTCCGCCTGCAGCAATCGGATAGTTTCCTGCGGTGAACTCGGTTGTCTCAGAATAGAGGTATCCATATCAGTCTGTTGGATGAACCTCCTTTCCGGGCGGAGCAGGGGCATTCCTCGCGACGAGCGCAGTTACGTCATCATCCAGTCGCCCGTGATGGAAAAGCAGGTGGCGGGCTGCAGCAGCGGCTCCCTGCGGGGCGACCTTCATCAACTGCTCCGGCTGCCAACTCGCCTCGATTCCATCTGAATGCAAAACTAAAATGAATCCCGGCTTCCAGGTATGCTCGGCGATCAGAGGGCTGGGCGCATTGGGTGCACCAACAATCCCGCGCCGGCCGACCGGGTGAAAGGTTCCCGATCCCCACAACAGCCGTGATTCAACATTGCCGACGCTCGCTAATTCAACGCGTTGTCGCGCCAGGTCAAACCGTGCCAAAGCCATTACGACGCCACGGGTCGAACGGCAGACCCGACCGACACCTCGGAAGAGATTCAGCAAAGGCTGATCGAAATGTTGTTCGAGGTAATACCGCGCTGCCTGGGCCGCGCGTTGGGCCCATTGGCCATGACCCAGGCCATCAATCACACCCGCCAGGGCATGTTGATTCCACTGTCGCACAATGATTGCGTCACCGTTCACTGGTTGAAAACGATATGGGCGCGTCGCCCCGCCAAATTCGAGGCGCAAGGCCGGGGCCTCCAAATCGCCAGGCCGAGTCCAGCGATGGCAAGCGATACGAAGACCACCATCGCTAAGGGAAGAGAATTCCACTTCGTCCATCAACCGGTTAACGGCTCCTAAGCCGGCACCCAAACTCCCCGCCGTGGAGAATCCGTCGGCAATCGCCTGCTCCGGGTTAAGAATGCCTGGTCCATGATCTTCGGAGATGATTTCCAAGCCGCGGCGTTCGCCATCGTCCAGTGAATTAAATCGCAGTAGACCACCACCGGCATGTCTTACCAGGTTTGAGCCGAGTTCCATCACCGCCAGGGCCACTTCGTCGCACTCCTCCGTGCTAAACCCCGCCCGTCGGGCAAAATCGCGCGCGGCATCGGCCGCGGAATTGGCGTGCGCCGGGGTCGTAACCGGCAACTCGGCAAGCGACGACGAGTTCAATATGGTTGCTGCTTTCTCCATTTCCTGACGATGACAGTCGTGCCTCGACCCGAGTGGGACTGGATTTCCATTTCGTCCATCAACCGGCGCGCTCCGGGAAGACCGAGGCCAAGCCCGCGTCCGCTCGAGTAACCCTCCTCCATTGCGAGATCAGTGTCCGGGATGCCGGGTCCGTCATCCTGAAATTTCAACTCGAGCCCCGAATGGCCCTCTTTTTGAACGCGTCGCCAGTGCATGGCTCCCTTGCCTGCGTATTGGAAAATGTTTCGGGCCAATTCGGAGGCAGCGGTAACGATGCGCGTCACATCCGTAGCATTGAAGCCGATCTCCGACGCCAGCGCGCGCACGGTCTGACGGGCAGCTACAATATCGCCCTCGGTCGCGATGACCACCTGCCCTGCCGACTCTATACTCATCGGCGCGGCTGCTTCGATTCGCCGCCATTGGCCAGCCGATCCAAGGCGCGCTCGACGTTTAATGCCGTTTCAAGTTTCCCCAGGTTGAGACCGATTTGGGTGGCGGTTACGGCCACAGCCGGGCGCATACCGGCGATCACCGTCCGCCCCCCCATCAAATCGACCATCTGCGCCGTTTCAGTCACTGTGCGCGCAAAGAACGAATCGAGGGTCTCCACGGCCGAAATATCCAGCACCACGCCTTTGGCTTCCCGCGCTTCCATGGCCTCGAGGACCTTGTGTTGCAGTGCCGAAACAGTGGCGTCGTCCGGATCAGCCGGCATGGTGACCATCAGCAAATCGCGCACGCGGATTACTGAAATGTGATTCATTGGTCCAGACTCCGGTTACAATTATCGGGCGCAAGCGCCCTTACACCGACTTCAAAGACGGTTTTGGAACTCACTTGAAAGGGCTGCTCGCGGCTGCCTGCGTGTGCGTTTCCAACATCTCGAGGGCTCGCCGCAATCCGGCAGCCAATGAGGCCCGCGTTGTCACATTCGACAAATCGATGCCCAGGTGCACGAGCGTTTGCGCAATCACCGGTCGCACGCCTGTGAGCACAACATCTGCGCCCAGCAGCCGCACAGCGGAGATAGTTTCGATCAAATGCTGCGCCGTCTGGGTATCAATCACCGGCACCCCGGTGATGTCCAGCAGGGCGATCGGCGAGCCGGTCTCGGTGACCCGGTGCAGGAGGCGTTCCATTAATTGCTGGCTGCGCACGCTGTCCAACATCCCAATTAATGGGACCAGCAAAATCCCCTGCCACACCTGCACGACTGGCACTGTAGCCATCTCCATGATCTCTTGCGCCTGCTTCTTCAGCTTCTCCTCCGCCGCCCGCCGTTCCGTCAGGTCGCGTGTAACCTTGCCGAATCCGCGTAGTTGCCCGTCCTTGTCACGCAGCGCGGTAATGATGACGTTGGCCCAAAAACGCGAACCGTTTTTCCGCACCCGCCAACCTTCATCTTCGAAGCGGCCTTCCGCGCGCACGACCTTCAATTCCATCTCGGGCTTGCCATTGGCAATGTCCTCCGCCGGGTAAAAGCGCGAAAAATGCTGGCCGATAATTTCGTCGGGTTTCCAGCCCTTGAGCCGCTCTGCCCCCTTGCTCCAGGTCAGCACTTTGCCTTCGGTATCAAGGAGCAGGATCGCATAATCTTTAACATTATCGACCAATAGTTGCAGCAAATCCGAAGTCGGAATTGACGCTCGGCGGGAATCAGCGGAGGGCTGCGCCTCCCGCGCGGCCCTCGGGGTCGTTTTACTCATAAGAACCGTTTGCTGACCATATTATCATCGATGACTACCCCTGTCGCAAAAAATTTTTTGCGCAGGAAATGCTGGTTCAGGGCCCCGGCTGCGGATATGGGGTATTGGCCCGACAAATTGGAATCTGCGTAACGCCAACTCCCCTCAACCCACAAGTTGGGAAGGTTTCCAGGTATCGAGACCTTTGGAACTGAACGGCCAAAAATAAATCTCCTGCGCATTGACTTCGATTGACAATAATACGCAGCGTATTACAGTGGCTGACATCGATCCCCGTTATATGATGGAACCGGCCAATCGCGAGATTCTCCTGGGTTTTTGGAAAGTACACATCCTGCACCATGCGGCACGGGAGCCGGTGCATGGTCAGTGGATGCTAAATGAATTGCGTGAGCACGGTTATGAATTAAGTCCCGGCACCTTGTATCCACTACTCCACCGGATGGAACGCCTGGGCTGGCTCAAAGGACAGGCAGATCCTAAAAGGGGGCGCCGTGCCCGCCGCGATTACCGGCTGACGCGCGCAGGCCACCAGGTGTTGGCGATGATTCGTGGCCAGATTAAAGAGCTGCACAAAGAGGTTGTGAAAAATCGAGCATGAGTTTGATCCAAACAGCGCTGCGTCGACCGTTCACGATCATCGTGGCGGTTGTGGCGCTTGCTCTGGGATCATTTGTGGCGCTGCGCCAGATGCCGCGTGACATTTTCCCGACGTTGGGAATTCCCACGATTTACGTGGCGCAGCCGTATGGCGGCATGGACCCGGCGCAAATGGAGGGTTATCTCACTTACTATTACGAGTACCACTTTCTGTACATCACCGGAATCGAGCACGTCGAATCGAAGTCCATTCAAGGTGCGGCGCTGATTAAACTGCAGTTCCATCCCGGAACGGACATGTCGCAGGCCATGTCCGAGACGGTGGCGTATGTGAACCGCGCGCGCGCGTTCATGCCTCCGGGGACGGTGCCGCCGTTCATTATGCGGTTCGACGCCGGCAGCGTGCCGGTCGGCAATCTCGTGTTTTCAAGCGAAACCCGGACAGTGGGAGAAATGCAGGACGCCGCGCTGAATCTGGTGCGTCCGTTGTTCGCGACCTTACCGGGAGTTTCGGCGCCGCCGCCGTTCGGCGGCAGCGCGCGCAGCATTGTCGTTAATCTCAAGCCGGATCGATTGCGGGCTTACCACGTATCGCCCGATGACGTCGTGGCCGCCATGACGGCCGCCAACCTGATCTCGCCGTCCGGCAATATGCCGATTGCAGGCAAGTACCCGATGGTACCGCTGAATTCGGTTGTCCGGAATATCAAGGACCTCGAAGGAGTGCCCATTCGCACGGGGATCTATCCGGCGATTTTTCTGAGGGACGTTGGGGACGTGATTGATGGGTCGGACATCGTCACCAGCTATGCGCTGGTGAACGGACGGCGCACGGTTTACATCCCGGTCACCAAACGCTCGGATGCCTCAACGCTCTCGGTCGTAAATCTGGTAAAGCAGAACCTGCCCCGCTTTCAGAGCGTCCTCCCTGGGGATGTCAAAGTAAGCTATGAGTTCGATCAATCGCCGTATGTGACGCGCGCAATCCAGGGATTAACACTCGAAGGCGGTTTGGGAGCAGTGCTCACCGGGGTGATGATCCTGCTGTTCCTGCGCGACTGGCGCAGCGCGCTGATCGTGGTCATCAATATCCCCCTCTCGCTAATGGCAGCCGTGCTGGCGCTTTGGGTTTCCAAGCAGACGATCAATATCATGACCCTCGGAGGCCTGGCACTCGCGGTCGGCATCCTCGTCGACGAAGCTACCGTCTGCATTGAAAATATCCACACGCACGTGACGCAGGGCCGTGGTTTACGACTGGCAGCGCGCGACGCAACTACCGAGACATCCGTTCCGCGGCTGCTGGCGATGTTCTGCATTCTGGCCATGTTCGTGCCGACCTTATTCATGTCCGGGGCCGCCAAGGCAATGTTCCTGCCGCTTTCGTTGGCAGTCGGATTTGCGATGATCGCGTCCTATTTACTCTCGACGACACTGGTGCCAATCCTGTCGATTTGGTTCCTGCGCGGCCATGAGTCAGCCGCAGCCGATAACTCCGAGGGGCGCTTTCGGCGCTTTCAAAAAAACTACGCTAGTCTGGCCGGTCGTGTGGTGAAGCTTCGCTGGCTGGTGCTCGCTGTTTACGTTTTAGTGGCAGCGCTGGCCATTGTCCTGATTGGCCGCCAACTTGGCACCGAGATTTTCCCGCGCGTCGACGCCGGGCAGCTTCAGGTGCGATTGCGTGCGCCTGCCGGCTCGGCGGTGGAGCGGACCGAAGCGGTTGCACTCAGGATGCTCGATTTGATCAAGCAGGAGGTCGGCCCAACCAATGTCGAGATCACCTTGGGTTTCGTAGGTGTGCACGGAGCCAGTTACCCGATCAACTTTATTTATCTTTGGAACGGAGGCTCCGAGGAAGGAGTCGTGCAGGTGCAATTAAAGCCGGGGACGCCGATTCGAATCAGCGCGCTGCAGGAACGATTGCGGCGCAGATTTACCGAGGAACTTCCCGGCGTGAGCTACTCGTTCGAACCGAGCGACATCCTCAGCCGGGTGATGAGTCTGGGATCACCTACGCCGATCGAAGTGGCAGTGAGCGGACCCAACCTCGCGGCCAGCCGTGAGTTTGCTGAGAGGGTCAAAGAGCGCCTGAGCACGATCACATTTCTGCGCGACGTGCAATTCGGACAAACTCTGGACTACCCCACGGTCGACGTCGCAGTGGATCGCGAGCGCGCCGGGATGATGGGGATTAAGATGGCTGACGTTTCACACTCGCTTGTGCCGGCGACTTCGTCGAGCCGGTTCGTCGTGCCGAATTACTGGGCGGACCCGAACAGCGGCGTAGCCTACCAACTGCAGGTCGAAATACCACAGGTGCGAATGAACTCGGTGGAACAGGCACAAAACCTGCCCATTGCGTTTCGCGGCAAAGACGAACTTTTGTTGCGTAACATTGCAAAAGTCACTGAAGGCACAACCGTAGGTGAATATGAGCGCTACAACATGCAGCGAACCATCACCGTAACGGCAAACATTTCCGGGGCTGATCTAGGGACAGCCGGCCGGAAAGTTGCCGAGTCGCTGCGCGATTTGGGCAGCCCGCCGCCCCGAGTGAATGTGGCAGTCAGAGGCCAGGTCGTGCCGATGGGCCAAATGCTCGATGGGTTGCGCACTGGATTGCTCGTGGCGATCGCGGTGATCTTCCTTCTGCTGGTGGCGAATTTTCAATCAGTGAAGTTGTCGCTGATCGTGGTGTCGACCATTCCGGCGGTTATTGCCGGGGTAGCGTTCACCCTCTGGGTGACAGGGACGACCTTGAATATTGAGTCCTTCATGGGAGCGATCATGGCGGTGGGCGTAGCGGTGGCGAACGCGATTTTGCTGGTGGCGTTCGCTGAACGGAATCGTTTAGGCGGGGCGTCGGCCCAGGCGGCGGCGATTGAAGGGGCTCAAAGTCGCTTGCGCCCGATACTGATGACCAGCGCCGCCATGATTGCTGGCATGTTACCGATGGCGCTGGGGCTTGGGCATGGGGGCGAGCAAACAGCGCCGCTGGGACGGGCGGTCGTGGGCGGACTGGCGGTAGCGACAGCCGCCACGCTGCTCATTCTGCCCTCGGTTTTCGCGATTGTGCAATCCCGCGCCCACCGGAGATCCGCATCATTGGATCCGGATGAGGAAACGGCCAAAGAAACCCGATAGCACACGTGCTTTCATGAAACGAATTGATCCCGAAATCGAAGCCGCTGCAGAACCATGCGCTGCAAAAAACTTGCCCTGGCTTGAGGTCGGCGTGCTGACCTTGGTCTTGGCGTCCATTTGCGGATGTGATCGGAGCGCCGGTGAAGCAACCAAGAGCTCGTCCCCTGCCCCGCTGGCTGTGCAGCTTGCGTCGGCTCAACGGGGTCCGATCACCCGATTCGTGAGCTTGCCTGGCGAAATCAAGCCTTACCAGGAAGCGACCTTGTACGCGAAGGTCGCCGGCTATCTCAAAGCCATTAACGTCGATAAAGGCGACATGGTGAAAGAGGGGCAACTGTTGGCCGAGATTGAGGTTCCGGAGTTGGTTGCCGACCGTGCGCGTTACCAGGCGGAAGTGGAGGTCGCCGGAATCGATTACCAGAGGCTGAGCGAATCACAGAAGAAAGCGCCGGATTTGGTGGTGCCTCAAACAGTGGATGATGCCAACGGCCGACTAAAGATTGCCAAAGCCAATCTGGAACGCATTCAAACGTTGCTCAATTATTCCAGGATTGAGGCGCCGTTCTCGGGGATCATCACAAGGCGCCTGGTGGACCCCGGCGCGTTCATTCCGGCGGCCACGTCGGGCACCGCCGCGCAAAATGCGGCGATGATGACGTTGACCGATTTCAATCGAGTCCGACTGCAGGTTGCCGTGCCGGAGGTTGAAGCGTCGCTGGTCAAAACGGATCAGCCCATCAAATTGACGGTGGAAGGCCTGCCGGGAAAAAGCTTCGACGGCAAAGTAACCCGGTTTGCGTACGCGCTCGATGAGGCGAGTAAAACGATGCTAACGGAGATAGAGCTTCCTAATCCGACGCTGGAGTTGCGGCCCGGCATGTATGCAACCGTCAAAATTGGCCTGGAACAAAAAGAAAACGCATTGCTGATCCCAACAGGAGCGCATCTCACTGAAAAATCCGGGACCTCCGTCTTCGTCATCGCGGACAACAAAGCTAAAAAAACGAAAGTTCAAACCGGGTTCAACGACGGCACACACGTGGAAATTATCAGTGGCTTGCAACCGGACCAGAAGGTGATCCTGATCGGCAAGCAAGCGCCGAACGACGGTCAGTCCGTCACGATCACTGAGTCAAAGTGAGTTTTTCCATGCCACGAATCGTCTACCACTCAGCTTCGGGATGGCTCTGTGTCCTTTTCGCTTCCCTGCTCGTTGCTTCCGCCCAGGAGACGAACGGCATATACCCAATAGATCTGCCAACCACACTAAGGTTAGCCGGCGCTCGCAATCTGGACGTGCAGATCGCGCGCGAGCAATTGCGTCAAGCGGAAGCTGAACATTCCAGCGCCGTAGAGCGTTTTTTCCCGTGGATAGCCCCGAGTTTCACGTATCATCGCCGCGACGGAGTCGCGCAGGCGGTTCCCTCGGGCATTATTTCCGATGCGCATTTTCAATCTTATTCGCCGGGCATTGCGATCGCCGCGCAATTGGACCTGGGTGATGCGCTCTATCAATCTTTGTCCGCCAAACAATTGGTCCACGCGTCGGATCAGGCACTCGAGACCCAGCGCCAGCAAGCGCTGCTCGATGCGGCGCGAGGATACTTCGAATTGGCGAGGGCCAAAGCGCTGGTTGAGGTTGCATCGAATGCCGTCAGTGTGTCGCAGGATTACCAACAGCAACTCCATGTGGCGGTAACCTCGGGCCTGGCTTTCAAAGGCGATGAACTGCGCGTCCAGACTCAAACAAAGCAATATCAAATGACGCTGCGGCAGGCGGTAGAATCGCAGCGGGTCGCCGGCGTGCAGTTGGCTCGCGTGCTGCACTTGGATTCACGAGTGGAGTTGGTGCCGCAGGATTCCGGAATGGCGAGACTAAACTTGTTCGCAACTAACGCCTCGGCGAACGAATTGGTCGAGCAAGCCTTGGCAGCGCGCCCGGAGCTGCGGGAAAACCAGGCGCTGATATCCGCGGCTCGTGAGGACAAAAAAGGCGCGGTTTATGGCCCACTGATTCCTACCTTGAACGCTCAGGCCTATGGGGGTGGGCTCGGCGGTGGACCGGACAGTGGGCCGGATCATTTCGCCGCCGAGGGTGATTACCTGGTAGGGCTGAGCTGGCGGGTGGGTCCAGGTGGGCTGTTTGATCCCGGGCGTGTTCACTCCAGCAAAGCCAAATTGGCGCAGGCGATGCTCAGCGGAGATCGATTGAAGGATGAGATCACCGCGGAGGTGGTTACCGCGTTAGCCCGTTTGCAATCGCAAGCCGATCAGATTGCATTGGCCGAAGAAAAGCTCGCTGCGGCTGAGGAAACCATGCGAGTGACTCACGAGCGCAAACAATTCGGCGTTGGCATTGTGTTGGAGGATATCCAGGCTCAGCAAGACCTCGAGCGCGCGAGGGCCGATTACGTGACAGCTCTGGCCGAGTATAACAAGGCGCAGTACACCCTTAGCCGCGCCGTAGGTATCGTCGACAAGGGCCGGCAGTAACTGTAGGGGACGACGTGAGGAGTCCCTCATTTCCTGGGCTTTTCAAATGAATTAGAGACTCCTCACGTCGTCTCCTACAACTTTTCCGAAACGCCCAGAGCGGCCGCTTTCTGCAGAAGAGTATCGAGATTTTCCAGGCAGAACCGAGACCACGATTCGTAAGAGGACGAGTTCTTAACCGCTTCGGCGATTGGGATGAACTCCGGGGCGACGATTCCGCTGCGGCGGCCCGCCACCGACTCGTCTTTCACCGGCATCACGTGCACGACGCCGAAATGCACCCAACCGACATCGGTACTGTCGTCGTTAATTACGGCGACAGCGGCTTCGTTGACTTCATTAATGGCCACTTCTTCCATCACTTCGCGCCGCATCGCTTCCTGATAACCGATGCCCTTGGTAAACAACCCGGAATCCTCCTCGGAAATGTGGCCGCCGATACCCACGGAATACAAACCGTGCAGGCGGGTTTCCTCACCGCCTTTTCCACGGCGGTATCTCAGGATTTTTCCTTTGCAGATCACGAGGACGTACGGGATGAGCTGCTTAAAGCGTTTATCCTGTTCGGCGTCGCTCCGGTTGATGTACACCAACTCCGAGGAAGAAGTGAGCACGGGAAGGTATTTTTCAACCTCGAGGCTCAGCCCTTGGAACACACCCAACTTTTCGAAAAGTTCCCGTTTAAAACACAGTACTCGTTCAGCAGTCGCCATTGTCGTTCTTTCGTGGAGGCGGATTGTACGGCCGGCGTGAGGAAAAGCAAAAGCGATCTATTGTTTATTCTTTGGAGTGCGAATCAGCCCTCGAAAACGCGCGCCCGAGAACGTAGAGCATGGCACCGCCGGCGGCGAGCACCAGGACGGCAGCAATCAGGCCTTCGATAAGGTCGCTTCGGTAGGCCGGAGCCGCATAGCGAAGGGGATACAGAAAACCGGCCAAACCAAGCGCGAACATCAGCGCACAAAAGAGCACGAGGCGCAGCTTATTACGCGGACTGGGACGATCCTGCACGGCCCAAACCAGTCGCCAGAAAGGCCAGGCACAGAGAGCACCGAGCAGGCTCCAGATCAGCACCGACCAATGCCAGACAAACTGCAGCCCGGCCCCGCTGGTGCGAATCGAGCCGACGGAGGCAATCATCACGGCCAATGCCAATGAAGTGGCGAGAGTCAACAGTCGGCGGAACTGCCGATCGCTATTCGGTTGGCTTTGGCCGGCAGCATCCATCTCACCATTGCCTCGTTTGCCTGACCGATTGTTGTGTCTGGTCAGTGAACTGTTCCAATTCCTGATCGGTGACCAAGCCGAGGCGGTAAAATATGCTCGTGACGTAGAAGGCGGCCGAGCGCCTATGATCAGTGAGGGACCCATTGAATTCTTCTTCGCGTTCGCGCATAAGCTTTGCCAGAGCATCGAAGCGCTCGTAAGGATCTTTGGCTTGATCGGCAAGGATCCTGCCCGCCTCATCCAGCGCTCGCTGAGCATAGCGGAAGTGCGCCTGGACCTGGAGCTTCTTGAAGACTTTCCAATCGTGTTCGGGAAACTCGTGCATGTACTGACTATCCCATAAGAACCAGTAAATTAAAAGCGAGGCTGGCGTGCTCCAGCCTCGCTCGATTTTGCCAGCGATTCCTCCCGGACCGCTGAACTTATGCCTTAGTTGGACGCGTTGAAGCAGCAAACGCTTCAACGCTCCAACGCTTTTACGCGCTACGATTTTAGTAGTCCATCTCACCCATGCCGCCGCCGTGTCCGCCCGGCATCGGAGCTTTCTTCTCCTTTTCCGGGATCTCGGTGATGAGGCATTCGGTAGTGAGGAGCAGACCGGCAATGGAGGCCGCGTTCTGCAAGGCGGTGCGGGTGACCTTCTTCGGATCGACCACGCCGGCCTTCACCAGGTCTTCATAGACGCCGGTGCCGACGTTATAACCGTCGTTACCTTTGCGCTTCTTGATCTCTTGCACGACGACCGAACCTTCCACGCCGGCGTTATCGGCCAGGGCGCGGGTCGGGGACTCGATAGCGCGCTTCACAATATCGACGCCGATGCGTTCGTCATCGTTGTCCGGCTTTACGCCGTCGATGGCTGTGAGACAGCGCAGCAGCGCCACGCCACCGCCAGGGACGATGCCCTCTTCGACAGCCGCGCGGGTTGCGTGCAGCGCGTCTTCAACGCGGGCTTTCTTTTCCTTCATTTCGCTCTCGGTCGCAGCGCCGACGTTGATGACGGCAACACCACCGGCCAGCTTGGCCAGGCGTTCCTGCAGCTTCTCGCGGTCGTAATCGGAGGTGGTCTCTTCGATTTGACGGCGGATCTGGTTGACGCGGCCCTGGATTTCCGAGCTCTTGCCGCTGCCTTCGACGATGGTGGTATTTTCTTTGTCCACCACAACGCTCTTGGCGCGGCCGAGGTCATCGAGGTTGAGATTCTCGAGCTTGATGCCGAGGTCTTCGCTGATGAACTTGCCACCGGTGAGGATGGCGATGTCTTCGCACATGGCCTTGCGGCGATCGCCGAAGCCAGGAGCTTTCACCGCGCACACGTTCAACGTGCCACGCAGTTTGTTCACCACGAGGGTTGCCAGCGCTTCGCCTTCAACTTCTTCAGCGATGATCAGCATCGGCTTGCCGACTTTGGCGACCTTCTCGAGGACCGGGAGCAGGTCTTTGAGGCTGCTAATTTTCTTTTCGTAGATGAGGATGTAGGCGTCTTCAAGACGGGTCTCCATCGTCTCAGCGTTCGTGACGAAGTAGGGCGAGAGATAGCCCTTGTCGAACTGCATACCTTCGACGACGTCGAGCGTGGTGTCGATGGATTTGGCTTCCTCGACCGTAATCGTGCCGTCTTTGCCGACTTTGTCCATGGCGTCGGCGATGATCTCACCGATCGTATTGTCCCAGTTGGCGGAAACGGTCGCGACCTGCTTGATTTCCTCTTTGTCTTTCACCTTCTTGGCGATCTTCTCGAGCTGGTCAGCCGCAGCCGCGACTGCCTTGCCGATCCCGCGCTGCACCCCGATGGGGTTGGCGCCGGAGGTGACGTAC
>CAZUVM010000120.1:0-45170 GCA_964623885.1 uncultured Verrucomicrobiota bacterium | reverse complement strand
TGTCAAAGACTGGTTGAATCGGTTAAGAAAGGCCGGCGGGACGTCGGTGACGGTGGGAGAAGTTTGTGCGTTCATCACCCAAACTTTTATCCAAACGCCCGGCGATCCGCCACTTTGGTTGCGGCAAGAGCCGCGCTATGCTATTGCGGCAGATGCCTCACCAACTCACAAATGAGCCACTTTCTGACAACTGAATACTGGATTACTGATGACTGATTACTCCCCCTCGCCCCCGTGACTCTCCCCGAGTACATCCTGCTGGCTTCCAGTTCCCTGTTCGTGATCATCGATCCGCTGGCCACTGTGCCGGCGTTTCTCGCGATGACGCCAACCGATACGCCGGAGCAGCGGATCAAAATGGCCCGCTTGGCCTGCTGTGTTGCTGCGGGTGTGTTGATTGGGTTTGCTGTCGCAGGGCGGTGGATTTTTAAATACCTCAGCATCAGCATGCCCGCTTTCGAATTGGCCGCCAGCCTCGTATTGCTCCTCGTCGCCTTGGACATGCTCCGCGCCCAGCGCTCTCGTGTGCAAGAGACCTCCGAAGAAACCGCGGCTGGCGTGATCAAGACCGACATCGCCGTCGCGCCGTTGGCGATTCCCATGCTCGCCGGTCCCGGCGCGATATCCAGCGCCATCGTGCTGCACAACCAGGCAGCCAATGTTATCCAGGAGCTCGCGCTCTATGGCTGCATCCTCCTCGTTTGCCTGGCTTCTTACCTGATTTTCCGCCTCTCGGCGCGCGGTGCCCGGTGGTTGAGCCCGATCGCAATGAATATTACCGTTCGCATCATGGGTCTGCTCCTGGCAGCAGTCGCGATCCAATTCATGTTGAATGCGATTCGGGATCTCAAAACCCAGGGCCTGTTTGCTCCCGCTTAAATTGCCCGCATGTTTGGCACGTGTTTCTCCCGCGCCCGAATATTTTATAATTACCTTGCTCGAATGCGTGCCGAGTCTGTAGCGCAGGCCTCCGAGCCTGCTGTATCGCCGACTTCCAGTCGGCTGGGTGTCGGTGCGCGCGGTGGCTTTCGCAGGTTGGAAACCTGCGATACAGCAGGCTCGGAGGCCTGCGCTACTTCCAAGGGGTGTGAAATATCCGGGTTAGGGGCTTTGATCCTTCTTTTCGTTTCGGCGGCCTGCGCCCAAACCAACACTGCTCCCAATCTCGTTAACAACGGCGACTTTGAACAGGGCGGCGCGTACTGGAATTGGCATAATAGCGGCGCTGACGCAACCGGTGCTGTCGATGCTTCTGAGAAGCACAGCGGCAAATCTTCTTACAAACTCACCAACAAATCCGGGTTTGCTCCCAACCGCTATGCGCGCACTTACCAATTCGTCTCCGGACTGCGGCCGTTCACCAAGTATCGCATCAGCTGTTGGGCAAAGGCAAAAGCGGGAGGCATTACCTGGATCGGCGGCGGCCCCGGCTGGACCGACCGCCATTGGTTTCCCAAAGGCGACTTCGGTTGGCAGCTTCTGTCGTTCGAACTCGATGCCGGACCGGCACCCGACAGCTACGAGCTGATGGTCGTCACCGAAAGCGAAACCGAAGCGCTCTGGGTCGATGACATCCGTTTCGAGCCAGTTGCCGTTGACCAGGCCAAACAGGACGCTCTCTACGCCGACCTGAGCGCCCAGGCCGAGCGATTGCGCCAGCGGTTGCGCGCTCTAACAGAGCAAGCGGGTGGTGAAACCAAACTTGCGGCTAGCCCATATCTCCGGCTCGGCGCCACCGTCGCTCAGCGGTTCATTGATTTTGCGCAGAAAGGCGGACCTGACGGCCATAGCGGCCTGGCCTGGTCGAAGCTGCAGTTCGAGGAGGTCGCCCAGGTCCTGGATGAAACTGAAGCGCTGTTACGCAGTGGCCGGGCGATGCTGCACCAATGGCAGACACCTAAGCCGGGCCGCGTGACTTGGAAAAACGGAACGTTTTATGAGAACGGTCGCCCTTTCTATTTCGCCGGCTATGGCCACTTCGATTCGGTTATCAATGATTTACCGAACTTTCCCGCGCTGGGCGCTTCGATGATTCAAGATGGCCGGGCTGGGCCGAACGCCATGAAGCCGGACGGTACCCTGGGAGAAGGCGCACTCACCGTCCTGCGCGGAATGGAGCGCGCCGCGCAGTTTGGCATGCGCGTCGATTTCCTGCTTTCGCCTCATTACTATCCCGATTGGGCCAGGACGCCGGATTTGGCCAACGGCAACATCGGTTTCCTTACTTTCAATATCTTCCACCCAAAAGCCCAGGCGACCTTTGACCAATGGATCGCGTCGATGGGTGCTCGGCTCAAAGATAAACCCGCGTTGCATAGTGTCTGCTTGGCCAACGAACCGGTTTACATTTCCAGCGGACGAGATCCTTATACCCGACCGGCCTTCTCCGATTATCTCCAACGCAAACATCAAACCATCGCCGCGCTCAATGCGCTTTATGGCACTACCTATACCAACTTCGATGCAGTTTCTGTGCCTGCCCCGGCAATGCCCACAACCGTTACCGCCCAACGCGCCTACTACGACTGGACTTCCTTCAATAAGCAAATGTTCGCCGATTGGCACGCCGGACTGGCGGCAAAGCTCAAACAGCACGGTGTCAAAGCGCCTACGCACACCAAAATCATGGTGTTCCTGACTCTGGACCGCGACAAACTCGCCTATGGTGTCGACCCCGAACTCATGTGCGATGCCACGGATCTTGCAGGCTGTGACGCCTACGCTTTCCCAGGTGGCGCTTATGCTTACGACTGGTTCGGTCAGGAGTTTTTTTACGACCTGCTGCATTCGTTCCGTGGCCAGCCGGTTTTCAACAGCGAAAACCACCTGATCCCCGACAACTCACCGCCCAATCACATCCCGCTGAACCATTCGCGCTCGGTCATCTGGCAGGGCGGGCTGCATCATCAAGGCTCCACCACCATTTGGGTCTGGGAAAATGCCGCCGATCCGAGCCTTGCCGGCAGCATCTACTTTCGGCCGGCGAATGTTTACGGCGCCGGCCGAGCCATGCTCGATCTCCACCGTTTGGCCCAAGAAGTCTCCGCCATTAACTTGGCCCCGCCCGCAGTGGCACTGCTTTACTCGCCGCCGTCGATTTTCTGGGAACCCAAATATCAGCCCACGATTTACTCGTGCTATACCGCGCTGACTTTTCTTGGGCAAAACGTGACCTTCATCAGTGAAAGGCAATTGGCGCAGGGCAGGGCGGCCAAGGTAACGTGGCTTGTGGTGCCTAACGCCACCCACGTTTTGCCCACCACGTTGCCCGCTCTTGTGCGTTTCCAAAAGGCAGGCAGCAAGGTCCTGCTGGTCGGTAAAGATTGTCTGGCCAGAGACGAATACGATCGGCCTTTCAGCGCCTCCACCAATTTGCCTTCGATCGATCTCGGCGGCTCGGACTCGGCTACTGCTCGGACTCTTGATCAGGCCTTAAGTTCCCTGCCGTTTCACGAGCTTATTGACACCGCCTCCAGCAAGCCGGTCTGGGGCGTCGAATACCGAATCGTGTGGGGCCGTCAGGCTACACTTGTGCCCATTATCAACTTCAATAACGAAACCAGATCCCTTCGCTTCCCCGCCTGGACCAACCGAACTACCATAGACCTTCTGTCTGGTGATCGCGTAAACATGGACGCCTTTAAAGTCGAGCCTATGGTGCCTCGCTTGTTCCGGATTGAGTCACGATAGGCCTCTAAGAGGAGTCGGATTTGTAAGGCTACTGCCTTGCCACGACGAGGCACTCTTACAGTCGAATGAATCGGGTGCTATGCGCCAGAAGTTAAATTAGGCGCTTGCGCCCTTGGGGATTTGAGGCATTATGTAATCCGCATCTACGATCGCGGGGTGGAGCAGCCCGGTAGCTCGTCAGGCTCATAACCTGAAGGTCGCTGGTTCAAATCCAGCCCCCGCAACCAATTCTCGCCGCTTGCTCGGCTCCGAATCAGGCAATCGCGCTTTGCTAGACGCGACGAGTGAGGTGGTACTGCAAACACGCGCCCGAAATCCAATCTGATCCCCTTATGATGCTTGAATCGCTCCGCCGACTGGCACTGGCGGTTTTAATCTCCACCTCTGCTGCCCTTGTCGCGGCAAACGCGGCGCCCAGTTCTCCTAATCTGACCGTGCAGACGAAGAGCTTAACGCTCAACTTCCAGGTGGGAGAGGGCGGGCGCCTTTACCAGCGCCCGCTGGGAAGCGATAGGGCAAAATCGAAGCTTCAGCGCGATGACGAATGCTACCCGCAGGCTGGCGACGGATACATTTGGGAGCCGGCGCTCGAGGCAGTTCATGCCGACGGCAACACTTCCACTGCGTTGATCTACGACGGCCTGGTGCGAACCAACGAATCGGCCGATATCGAAGTGACGCGCGTGCATCTCCATGACCCTTCCTATCCATTCGAGGTTACCCTCTGCTTTCGGGCGTATCGCAACAACGATGTGCTCGAACAATGGACGGAAATTCAACACCAGGAACCTGGACCGGTGACTCTTCACCGCATGGCATCGTCGGCGCTCCTGTTGTCCACGAACGCGTATCTGACGCACTTCTTCGGCGATTGGGCCAAGGAAATGCTTGCCCCGATCACCGAGCAAATCACGCCCGGAATTAAAGTTCTTGATTCGAAAATTGGCGTCCGGGCCAGTCAATTCCAGAATCCCAATTTTGTCCTTTCACTCGACGGCAAAGCATCAGAAACCGAGGGCATGGTGCTGGCCGGATCGCTTGCGTGGTCGGGCAGTTTCCAATGCGCTTTCGATAACAATGGCCGCGGCATCCGCGCACTCTGCGGCGTAAACCCATTCGAATCTGACTATCGTTTGAAACCGAACGAAACATTCACGACGCCGAAGATGATCTGGGCCTGGAGCAGTCATGGCCTGGGCGACATGAGCCGCAAATTCCACGCCTGGGCTCGCGATTTCGGCATGCGCGACGGCCACAAACCGAGAACTGTACTTCTGAATAACTGGGAAGCGACCGGGTTCGATTTTGATTTCGACCGCATTGCTGCACTGTTCCAACCGGCCAAGGAAATCGGGACGGAATTGTTTCTCCTGGATGATGGCTGGTTCGGCAACAAGTACCCGCGGACGAACGACCTCGCCGGCCTTGGAGATTGGCAACCCAATCGCAAGCGCTTGCCAGATGGGCTCGCGCCACTCGCAGCTGCGGCGGTCAAGCAGGGAATCCAATTTGGCATTTGGATGGAGCCGGAGATGGTCAATCCACGCAGCGAATTATTCGAGCAGCACCCCGATTGGGTCATCCGCCAGCCGAAGCGGGAGCTGGAATTACAACGCCATCAGCTCGTGCTCGATCTCACCCGCCCTGAAGTGCAGGACTTCGAGTGGCAAACGATCAAGAGCATCCTTAGCGTGCCGGATATCACCTACGCCAAGTGGGACTGCAACCGTTATCTCACCCAGCCGGGTTCCTCCTATCTCGGGCCGGGGAACCAGGATGAGCTTTGGATCGATTACGTCCAGGCGCTCTACGCGCTCATGGACAAAACGGTCAAAGCCTTTCCCAATACCGAACTGATGCTTTGCTCCGGCGGCGGTGGACGCGCGGATTATGGCGCGCTCAAGTACTTCCACGAATTCTGGCCGAGCGACAACACCGATCCGGTCGCCCGCGTCCACATGCAATGGGATTACTCCTACTTCTTCCCGTGCATGGCTCTCGCCAGCCACGTCACGCACTGGGGCAAGCGTCCAATGCATTTCGCCTGCAGCGTGGCGATGAGTGCCCGATTCGGGATGGATCTCGACCTCACCAAGCTGCCTGCGCAGGACAAAGCGATTTGCGCCGGCGCTATCACCGCCTACAAGCGGATCCGCGACGTTACCCAACTGGGTGATCTCTACCGGCTCGAGGCGCCACACGACAATTTCCGCGGCGTGCTGAATTTCGTGGCGCCTGATCGGGCTCGGGCAGTTGTTTTTGTATTCCAGTTAAAAGACGGCCAAAACAGCCCGGTACATCCCCAAGGGCTCGACCCGGCCAAGCGTTACACCGTCCGCGAATTGAACCCGGCCCCCGGCCGCGCCGCGGCGCCACAAGAAGGAGAGACATTCACTGGCGAACAACTCATGCAGGAGGGAATCACGCCGTCTTGTTCCAAAGGGCTCGAAGCCAGCGTCATCGAGCTGGGCTCATGAAGTCTGTGCGCTACTGGGAGCGCCGGCGTCCTCACCGGCGAGTTCAGCTTGCGTGCCTCAGTTTGACGCTCGTTTTGCCTGCGTTTGGCGGCGCCGCTGTAAATTCGTGGTCCCTTGCATCTCCTGACGGTCAGTGCACGATTGCCGTTTCCCTCGAAGCCGGACAGCTCAGTTACGAGGCATCTCGCGATGGAAAACGAGTAATTTTGAAATCGCCCCTCGGCTTGCGCCGCGACGATCAGGATTTCGAGCGCGTACTGGTCTTCGTCGCAGCGACAGAACCGGAAAATCGCCCGGAACGTTATGAGCTTTTCGCTGGCCCTCAACCTCGCATTGACCATATCCTCAGCCACCGCTGCCTTCGATTTCGCAATGCCGGTGGTGCTCCGTTCGAAATTGAGTTGGCTGCCAGCGCCGAAGGCGTGGCGTTCCGTTATCGATTTCCCGAAACCAACGCGAGCGTGCGCATCATTCAGTCCGAGCAAACAGGTTTCAAATTGCCTGCCAACGCGCGCGGCTGGCTGCAACCCTATCACGCTGCCAGCCAATATACACCGGCTTACGAGGATTTTTATTTCCACGTCTCACCCGGCACGCAGCCACCCAATTCGCGGGCGAAAGCGGTCGGCTGGGCCATTCCTGCGCTATTCCACGTCCCGGCTGCGGACACTTGGGTCCTGTTGACCGAATCAGGCACGGACGAATTCTATTGCGCGTGCCATCTCGCTCCCGATTCTCCTGATGGACTTTATCGCATCGCGTTTGCATTGGCGGACGAGGCCACGAGGCGTCGTAAGAACCAGTATGGTCCCGAACCGCGCTCGGCTTTGCCTTGGACTTTACCCTGGCGAGTGCTCGTCATGGGGAAGACCGCAGGCGCCATTGCCTTGGAAGCGCTCGTTACTGATCTCGCGCCACCATCACGTATCCCCGACACCTCCTGGATTAAACCTGGCCGCGCCTCCTGGGCCTGGTGGTCTTATCCTGATGGCCCGGCCACGGCAAAACTGTTTAATGAATTCACCGATTTCGCCGCCGACATGGGTTGGGAATACACTTTGTTCGATGCCGGTTGGTGGAAACCCGGATTAACCGGTATTGCCGAGCACGCGCGGAGCAAAGGTGTGAAACCGCTGGCCTGGAACTATGCCGGCGACTTCTACGCTCCTGACGCGCGCGAGGCGAAGCTGAATGAGATGAGCGCCGCGGGTGTATCGGGGGTGAAGGTGGATTTCTGGTGCTCGGACCGCCAGGAGGCCATCGCCGCTCAGCAAGCTTTGTTTCGCGATGCCGCCGACCGCAAACTCACAATCAATCTTCACGGTTGCACCATCCCTCGCGGGTGGCAGCGCACCTGGCCGAATCTTTTAACCTGCGAAGCTGTTCTGGGTTGCGAATCTTATTTCTACGAACCGCGCTATGCCGAACTCGCCGCGGAATTGGACACGGTCCTGCCCTTTACCCGAAACGCGGTCGGTCCCATGGACCTCACTCCCATCGCTTGCTCGCCGAAAAGGTATGCGCGCACCACAACCGCAGCGCATCAACTGGCGGCTGCCCTCATTTTCACCTCTGGAATTGTTCATTACGCCGACTCGCCGCAATTCTTTGCTTCGCTGCCGGCCGAAGCCGTAAAAGTTTTCCGGGACGCGCCGGCGCGTTGGCATGAAACACGCTGCTTGCTGGGAGATCCCGGCAAGGTCGTGGTGTTTGCCCGCCGCGCAGGCAAGTCCTGGTTCATCGCGGGCATTAACGGCACAAAAGAAAAGTTGCCTGTCAATTTGGACCTCTCTCCATTCAAAGATTTCCCGCGACGGATAGCACTGCTCGAAGGCCAAAACCCCAACATGCAAATTGCCGCTTCCACCCTGGATTACTCAGTTCGATGGAAGCATGTACTGCCCGCTCGTGGCGGTTTTATTTTGCGATTCGACCAATGATCTTTCAGATCGGCTGCCGGAATTTATTTCTGGCTAGCGCGACTCAGAATTGGAACGCGCAGGCTGTTGCTTCGAGAACGGGATTTCCCCGCGCAACATTTTGCCCGCCTGGCCGGTCAACCAGAGATAATTGTCGGTGGGCACGCCCTCATAGCTGCACAATTGCACCCCGGCCGGGAGTTGGTTTGCGCATTTGAAAATGGCGGTTCCTTCGTCCATTTCATCGAACATCGCCACATAGAGCATTTTTGCCTTTGCCTCGATCGCAGCGCTGATCAGGCTCCAATAAAATCGTCCTTTCTGCCTCGGGATCTGATTCAGCGGGAAGATCATGGCGTTATCGCCCTTGCTGGGATGGTGCATGTTATGCCAGCTAAAACCGGGGTAAACGCAGGGGGTATAATCCAAGCCGCGCGACGTGCACCAGGCCAGGTCGGCTTTGACCTGCTCCTCGTAACGAGGGACGTCGAACTGGTGCATGAGCGGTGTAAACCGCTGCACCATCCAGGGCATCACGACATCGGCAGATTCAATGAGTTTATGCAGATACGGATCTGGGTTTGTATCCACATTCAGGTCGCGGAAAAAGGTCGGCACGCCGAGCATCACCGAGCAATTGCCGTATTCTGCATCGTGTTTGAGGAAATCGATGACTTTGTCGATGCCGCTGTTCTGGATGTTGTAACCGCGATCAGGAAACCCAAGGCCCCAGATAACCACCAGTGGCTTGCCTCGATGATAAAGATAGTTGTTGGTCGGCTGCGAAGTGACTTTGACTTCGTCCACCAACTCCTTCCAGTCCTGAATGAGCACGGAGCAATCTTCACCTCTCGAGCGCAGACCGGATAGATCATACATAACGGCAAACGCGCGCCCGTATTTCTGGGAAGCGCGCACAGCGTTCTCGAGGACCACGCGGCTCTTTTTGCGGCCCTCGGGTGAGCGCAGGCCGCTGAAAAAGCGCTGCACAAATGCCCCGTCAATTCCGTATTGCTGCATCCAGCGAAAATGCAGGTCGGTCGTGCTTTGATCCCAGGAACTGAACACACGGACAACCGATCCATCCTGGTTTGTCAGCGAGGTCGGGTAGGTCTTCTCGTATTCCGAGACGTCTGGCCAAAAATCGGGATGCAACGTTGCGGCGGATAGAGGGCCCCGTTCACTGTAGTGACTCCACCCTTCGCCGGAGCCGTCGCCGCCGGCACGAAACCAACCTTGATAACCGCACATGACGCGGCCCTCATAAGTGGGATAATGCGAAGTCGTGTTGTGCTTGCTTTCTGCACCGAGTGTCGCAGCACCGCCAAGCAATAGAAGCGTCAGTGTCGAACAGGCGGCTGAGAGGAGGTCTTTCATAATGTGGCTTTCAGGATTCGTACATTCGTGTCCATGAGCGGCCTCAGGATGCAACGACTCGTGGAAAGTAACTCAGCGCCGCCCGCGAGTGCCATCCTCAAAACCGGGGATGGCCTGCCGAGTGGCGCGTCGATACAATGGCCGGAACTTGCACATCGATAAACAAAAGAACATGTGCTGCCTGGCCTAACCGGCGACGAAACTATGAAGCCTCGATCTGGACCGAACGCCTTTATCATAATGGCCATTTACTGCGCACTGGCTGCCGTGAGCTCGGCCGCCGAGCCCTCGACTCCGAGATCTCAATCGGCCCCTCCGCGGCCAGGCGGCTACAATTTCGACCGCACGATCTCTCGTCAGGTGCTGGAGAATTATCTGTCGCGCTCGATCACCGTGGAAGGGTTGGTGAACGGGCGGGGTGATCTTAAGGACAACATCCGCATGCTGAAGAGCATCGGCGCCAAGTATCTCGGCCGGGCGCTTTGTTTGTGGGGCGCCGAGAATAATTTCCTTTCCAATGTCCAGCGCGCGCGCGAGCAAATCCCGCAAGTGTTGGCCGCCGACCCGGAGATGATTGTGGAAGGTTGCGTCTTCGAAACCGTTAGCCCGCGGGTGAATGACATCGAGATTCCAGATTGGGTTTTCAGTGCGCTGGGCCAACCAGTCGAGAAACGGAACTTCCGCTTTGACGACATCATCTATCCTGAAGGCCAGCGCCGTCCCATGGGCCGCAATGCCCAGGTGCCTGATGTCAGCAAGCTGGAAACACAGCTTTGGTTTTATTACCAGGCGGCTTCTTACATCGATGCCGGTTGCGAGGGCATCCACTTCGGGCAAGTCGAAATCATGAATCGTAACGACCGCGGCAACGCCCACTGGGAACATTTGCTGACCCTGGTTCGAAATTACGCCGCCCAGCACGCGCGCCGTCACATGGTCTTGTGCAACGGCCACGTGCCGAGCGGTGGGCTGACGCGTAACGGCCAACCGTTGCTGGATTTTCATGCCTTCCCACTGCGCATAATGGAAACTCCTGAAAAGCCCAAAGAAGCCATTTTGAAAGTCGGATTCTCCGACGGCATTTACGGTCACAGCAAAGGCGGTCAAACCTTCAGCGGCTGGACCTGCGACCATCTGCCGTACCTGGTTGAATTTGATAATTATGGCGTCAGCCGGCATCCGGGCGAACCGAATGCGAAAGGCGAATTCAACTGGGTTTGGGGTTATGACGAAATCACCTGGTTTGCTCATCAAACCAAAGAGTATCGAGCCAATTGGCTCCAGTACGCGTGGGATTGGGTACGCAAGACGGACACAAATGCTTTTCTCGAGATGCCGGGCAGCCGCACGGCGCGGTCCCCCGACACCCAGTGGTACTTTGCCAATGATCCGAGTCCGGCAGTGCCGAATGGCCTTGGCGATGAGGAGGCTATACGGAGAGTCTGGCTTGCCGATACGGCTCAAAGAGCGACAAAGGACCAGCGGCAGTAGGTGTTGTAAGTGGCATTAGCTAAGGGAGCTTCATTCACTTCTCTTCGTTCGAGGCTATTCCCGGCCCCCTGCCACACCAGACGCCAAACGCCTATTCAAAGGACCAATAGTGGACAGCGTAGGGTTCGAAAGTGACTTGGAAGTGGAAATCGCCTTTGGGTACGGTTGCGAACGGCTTGGGGCGGAGGCGGGCGTTTTCATCATCGCTGGCGTTTTGCGCATCGAGAATGACGTGACGGCTGCGCCGATTCCCAGTGAGGCCTAGTAGCGAGATTTCAACTGGAACGGTCTCACCCGAGAAGCTCCACAGTACCAGGTTATCCATCCGCATCTGCTCGTCGTGGGCGGCGAAGCCATGAATTGCAGCGTGAGCTGAACTCAAGAGCAATCGCTCGCCCTGCAGGCGGGAGAGGAGC
The DNA here is from genome assembly GCA_964623885.1 of uncultured Verrucomicrobiota bacterium. Taxonomy (GTDB): domain Bacteria; phylum Verrucomicrobiota; class Verrucomicrobiia; order Limisphaerales; family UBA8199; genus CAZUVM01. The sequence continues at coordinate 33,800 of CAZUVM010000120.1, read as the reverse complement.
TTGAATGCGAAATAGGCAGGACGGATGGTGTTCTGATAATCGAACAAACCATCGAATTGCGGCATCCTGTTCCACCAGCGCGCCATGAACGCGGCGCCGTGGGGCGAGAAAAACGGCTTAAACTGATCGATGTCCACATACCAGTCGCGGATGTGGTAATAGCAAGAGTAGTCCAGTCCGGCATCTTTCATCTGCCAGATGACCTCGGCAATGTAGCAGGGCTGAAAACGGGGATCTAATGGCGGGTTGGTCAGGTCCATGTTCCACTCATCCAAAATGGTTTCGGGCTTGAGCGTGGGATATTTTGCCAACAGGTCCTTGGCGTAATCGATGGTCTTACGAATTGCGCCGGGAGAGCTGGTGTAGCTGTGCCAGGAGATAAAGTTGAGCGGCGTCTGATTGGTGCGGGCGGCCTCCAGCAGTGCGGGAAGGAGGGGCGAATGAACCGAGGCCAGTGCAGGGCCGCCGACGCGCGCTTTGGGATCGGCGCGCAAAATGGGCGCCGCGGTGTGTTGGTAATAGCGGACGTAGCTGTCCGGTTTGAATCGATACGGGCAGCCGCCATCCTCGCCAATATCCGGCTCGTTGCTGATTTCCCAGTAGCGGATCCGCGCACCTCGCTGCTGATAATGCTGAACCAAACCGAAGATTAACTTTTCCCAGTCGGCGTAATTCACAGGCTCAACGATGTCCTGATTGATTGCGGGGAAAAGCACGCGCGGCTTGAAGCAGAGGCAAATGAGCGGTTCGGCGCCTGTTTTCAAGATTGTATCGACCGAACGGTCCAGGCTCGCAAAGTTATAGTACCCGTGTTTAGGTAGCAGGCCAAAGTACTCCTGAACGAAGAGACGAATGAGGCGAGGCTTAAGCGCGCGTACTTCGGCCACGCGGCTATCCCACATCGGTTCATCCGATAAGCCGCCTTGTCCCAAAGCCATCTGGCTGATATTCAGCGGTCCAAGGCGGTTGGTGAAGATGACCTGGACTTGTGCCGGGGTTTGGGCCGGAGTCGTAAGCGCCAGAACGCACATTGCCGCAATGACTACGGGTTTTGTTGTCATCTCAGTTGGGATTTAGTGCCTACTCATCGATCCATGATCATCTGCACTAGCGCGAGCGCATCACGGAAATCAGGGATAACCACCTGGGCGCCGACGCCCAGAAGCCGCTGTCGTTTCCACGCGTCGATCCGTCCCGAACCATTGTGAGCCTCGTCGCTCGCGACTGCCACTGCCAGCCCGCCGATCTCACGGGTGTTCTCAATCTCGACGTAACCGTCTCCAAAAGTGAGCAGTTCCGAGCCCGAGATGTGGTTTTCTTGCAGAATGCGATTGATAACCAGCTTCTTGGAAAATGATTTGTAATCGTCGACGGCGCCGTATATGCGCTCGCCAAAATAGTGGTCGATGCCCAGGAGCGCGGCTTCGTCTTTAACGAACGGCTCATCGGTGCCGCTGGCCAGATAGAGCTCAAGCCCGCGCCGCTTCAGTTCCTCCAGGATTTGACGCGCGCCGAAAACTAAGAATTGCTCCGGCTGAAGCTCGCTCCTACGAACACCTTCAACTCGTCCTCGAATCCGCATGTCCAGGCGCCGAAGATACTCCTGCTTGTACCAAAGCGGTTCTTGCGGCTGCCCGCCACGTTCCTTAATCCGCTCGCAAAGCTGGATCATCTGGTAAATCGTCTGTTTCCCATTGAGGCGCATGATATCGTCTTGCACCAATTGACGGCGGGCGCCTTCAGCCTCATTCGGCAGGGGTGGCAGCATTTCGGCGAACATGGGCACCATTATCTCCGGCCAGCCTTCACGCAGCAGAGAAAGCGTGCCGTCGAAATCGAATAAGACGTGGCTAGTGCCAGGACGCGGTGCAAACGACTCAGCCAATTCGACGATCCCTTTGAATCGATGCCGGTCCTGAGTTTGGTAGCTCATAGCTTAAACCGAGCCTAGCTGCTTTCTTGGGCCTGGCCGATAGCAAAATGCGGCGCGGTTCACCTTCCTATGATTGCCGTCGGCCGATCCAGGTGTCGGTGCAGAAATTCGAAAGTTCCCAGGCCATGGATCGTGTGTGGTCCAGTGAACCACTCGATCGCGCATTGATCGCGTAGTCCCAGGCGGGCTTCGTAAAGATATCGGGTTTTAGCGAATTCGTACGCCACTGTTTCGTCGGGGGCCACCTGATCGAAGTGCCCGCGTTCCACCATGAAAGGGCGTGGGGCGATTAACGCGGTCATTTCGCAATAATTGAAAGTGCTGCCCAGATCGAACTCGAAAATTTCGTATTCGGGCATCCGCACGTACGTATAAGGGCTCAGGGTCGAGGCGCATTTCCAAACCCAGTCGTTGAAGTCACCCGAACAGATCGATAGACAATAGTTAGTCACGAGCGCCGGCACGCGCATTGCCGTTTTACCGCCGTAGCTCAGGCCGTAAAAGCCGATGCGCGCCGGGTCCACAAACGGCTGCTGCTTTAGCCAATCGGTGATTTGCTGCTGCTGCGGCACGATGATCGAGTAGAGAGTTTTTCCCAGCGGGTTGGCCTTGCGCTGCAGAGTGCGGAAGCGGTCAGTGAAAAGATACAGATTTTGCGGCGCGAACGTGACAAAACCTTGCTCGCACAATCGAGCGGCAAAGTCGTGATAGAAATTGCTGTTGCCTTTGATCGTGTCCTCCGGCCGGCCTTCCAGTCCATGCTGACAAACCACGACAGGCCGTCGTTCGCCGGCTTTGATATCTTTCGGCACGAGAAGAATCCCGTAAGCGAACACATCCGGAAAGACGTCGAGCGCAACCTCATAGCCTGTCCACTTAGGCTCGTCGTACTTGACTCGTGACCGGGGATTGGCTGGCAACAACGGTTCATCGAACTGCCCGATAACCTCGCGATAAAAGAAATCTCGATATTTATCCGCGCTCTGCCGGAATCTTTCCAGCGAGGTGGTATCAAGGTTGGTCATGAATTTCTGGCGCGTGTAGGGGCTCTCGGCCAGCAACGTTTGATTGTGGCGATCCAACTCGTGCAATTGCCGAGCCTGGCGTGAAATTGGATCAAAATCGCGGCACAAATTCTCAGGCACCGAACCTGGGGGCGCCAGCTTCGCCTGGGCAACCAGTGATGTTAGAAACGTGCTCAAAGCCTTTTTGCTGCCAAACGGCCCCATCCCGTTGTCACCGCTGACGGCCAATTCCAAACGCGGCGCCGGTGTCAGCCCTTTGACGTGCGCGCGGGCATGCTCAAAATCCGAGCGCAGCTCGTTCAACTGAGGAGATTCGAGAGTGGCCGGCGCGCCGTTGAACCGTTTCGATGAATGCCAGCCGCCGCCACCGGGCAGGGTCAGTTCGGGCCCACGTGCGCCTTCGATGACGAGAGTTCGCGGGGCAATCAGGGACGCCACTTCCGCATCACCAAACTCCTCCAGAAGGCCGAAGACGTTGCGGTCGAGAGGCTGCCGCCAAATATTCGGGCGGTCGCCAAAATATCCGCTAACACAGGTTGCAGCGATTCGCGTGTCCAGCGCGCCCGCGTAAAGTGCCAGCAGGCCACCTTCGCCCCAGCCGATAATGCCGATTTTTGTGCCGGAGTTCGACTTTTGGTCTGCCATCCAGTCGACCGCCGCCAGCACCTTTTGAATCTCGTAGCCAATAAGGTGCCGGCCCAGTTCAAAGGCCGAACGGTAAATGAATTCTCGATTGGACTGCAAGGCTTCCTGGTCTATGGAACGGCTAATCAGAACCGGAATGATGAGCCGGCATCCGCTCTCGGCCAGACGCCGCGCAAACTGGCTCTCGGGCGGGATGCCGGCGGTCAAGCCAACCAGTTGTTCTGGTGTCTGGTCGGCGTCGGGAATCGCGACGACATCAGCAACGGCCGGGTGTTTGAGCGGGCTCACCAACAGGCCTTCACCCGTGACGTCACCGAACGCCGGCCAGCGCACGGTAAAAACTTCGTAGCCCGGTCCGCGTCCACGGAGGGCAGGCTGAGTGGGAGTGGTGACGAGCTCCAGCTCCACTTTGCCGACCCGCGGATCGCGGACACCCAGGATGTGCGCCAGGAGCTGCCGATTGGTTGTTAGCGATTGCACATACGCCGTCGCGGACGAGAAATCCCGATGCCAGAACCGCTCACGCTTGGCCGCCGATTCATCAATCTTGCGCAACAGGAATCGATCGACCCCGGCGACAAGGTTCGAGGCGATGTCGCCTTCCATGGTCAGAGGCGCTGTGCCGGGAAGGGGCTGGTTTTGAGCACAGCACCGCCAGGCCAAAACGTAAAGACATGCAAATGCTACCAATCTGCCCAATCGGATCGTTGGCGAGACGTGGATGAATTGAAAGCATGCGCTTGAGTTGGCGGTTTCATCCCGAAGGGATGGTTGAGAATAGCCCAACGTTTCAACGTTGGGGAGAAGATCCCCGATGAGAGTTAGTCCCGAAGGGATGGCTGAGCGACGCGATAACATTTCAGCCGTCCCTTCGGGACGTGACCGTTTTCCGCCTGGCCACCCAATGTTAAAACATTGGGCTATTCTCAACCATCCCTTCGGGATGAAGGCAAGGTGCAATAAACATTTCATGTCTGACGGTCCGCTTACCATCGATAATACCGATACGGATTATCTCCCATCGGGAAATCGGTGCGATAATCGGGGTGGTACCAACCTAAGGGCGGCGCGGGTTCTGGCTTGGAGGGCAATGATGGTTTCATTCCCAGCCGCGGACCGGTGGCCTGAGGCCCGGAGCGGTCGCCGTTCGCGGCGAGCTGCCACGCGTCATCCGGGTTAACGGACGGCGTCTCGACAGGGTGGAAGATTCGGCTGTCTGTTTCAAAACTGGCGCCCAGATTGGCGAGCAGTTGGGCGACGGCGCGGGTAGCGCGCCAGCGCGTATAACGGAAATAAGTTTTCTCGTCGGCATGGAAAGCATCCGGATCCAACTGACAGAAGATGGCCACACCTTTTCCAATGGTTTTGCGGCCGAGCAGGCCATTGGCCCCGAGATCCGCGCCCTGGTTCAACAGCCAGGGAGGGGTGTCGAGATAAGAACGCCAGCGGAGATCGGATGCGCTAAGGCCTCGGGCTTCGGGCCAGGCCGGCGCAGAGACGGAGCCGGCGAAATGATCGGCAGCCGGTTTCAGACTGGTGCCGAGCCATCCATCAGCCTTAGAGCATGGTAAAAAGAAAACTTTACCACCGCGTTCCACGTACGCGGTGAGCGCTTTCGCATCCACTATAGCATCGCCGCCAACTATCAGAAGGGTGATATTTGGTTCCACTTTGTCCGAGGTCTTATAACTGACTCCGATCTTGTCGAGCCATGCCGCACCGGTGGCACTGCCGAGATACACGACCTTGCTCGCGCGCGGTGAAAGGGGTGAGTGCAGCGCGTAATCGACAACACGCCTGCCTATGCGCTGCGCAGCGGGATCCACGGCCACGTGATCCTCGAGGTCCAGAGTGCAAACCATTAGCCGACCCTTGCCGTAATCCAATTCCATCAGCGGCGTGTAGGCTAAATCGAATTCGCATTCCAGCAAGGGACGCCAGCCGCTACGGTGGAGCTTTTCTATGGCGGCGCTGCTGACGCCGCCGCGGTTGCCCCAATGCCAGCCCGCGTAAGGCTGCTCTCGTTCATTGCCTCTGAGATAATTACCGACGTACTCCGGGTAAGCCTCGATTAATGTACTGCTATCGGTCCAGTCGCGCAGGTCGTCCGCATCAATACCAGCGGCGAGTTGTGGATCAATCGGAAAGACGCGCCGGGCCACTTTTGGACACAGGCGCCACCCAAGCGCACTGGTCAGCCACTCAGGATCCTGGGCGCAGATCAACACGCGGCCACCGCGGCGCACATAAGGCTCCAGTTTGGCCGCCAAAGCCGCATTGTCCTTTAAGGCGTTTCGTCCGATCACCACCAGCGGTGCGGTAGTGCCGTTCAAGGAACGCGTTACATAACCCAGGCTCTTGAGCATTTTCCCGGTCAGCCCACTTGGATCGACAATCGCGACCTGGCCAGCGCCTGCTTTATCCTCGCCAAAGACTCGAAACGCAAACGAATCCTGGTGCCGGGCGTCGCCAATGGCCGCGGTCAATGTCAGCGCGCCATCAACTTTGCAACCCGCGGGTTCGGCGGGCGCTGTGACATGGAACGGCAGCAACTTAATCTCGGAAGCAGCTAATCGGCCTTCCATTTTGCCTTTATCCAGTTCTTTACCACCAACCGTGGCCGTCCAGGCAGCAGTGTAGTCCTGAGGTTGACGCGCGTCGTTGATGAGAACGATCTGCTTCTCGATCTTTTGACCTGGACTGAAATGATGATCCTTGGCGGTGTACGCCCCGGAAGGTCCCGCGATCCACGCCAAAGTCGGGCCGTTAACCTCTTTGAGTGCATCCTGATTCCATGACCAGGTACGCAAGCCACCCGGCAAACCCGCCGTCCGCCAACTGCGCCACGTATTCACGCGGTAGAGCTGCTGGATTCTGTGATTGTTCGTATACTCATCCAACCGATTCTCCGAGCTCTGGTACAGCATCCCACTGCGGAACAAGTCATGCAGATACTGCCGGTATTTTGGTTCCTCACCCGAGTAGGCCTCGCTGCCGAAATAGATGGCGGCGATTTCCGTGAGCAGGGGTTCGCTCGTGATATTGCTCTCAAACCCATGGTGCCCGCGTCGGAACGTACAATCCACCGGCGTGCCAAATTCCACCATTGAAACGGGCATCTCTCCGCTTTCGGCCCACGCGCTCAACCAATCTTCGCGCTCCTGCAGCGGCAGGAAGTCCAGATAGCAATTCATCGTGTAGATGTCGCCGGTGTAGGCTCCGGAGTGGCTATAATAGGCGCGCGTCGGATCCAGTTTCTTGAGCCTGTCGAACATCTCTTTGCCGTACACCATGAGTCGCTGCCAGCGCTCGTCAGTTTGACCCCAGCCACGTCGGCCAATAAGCCGCGGATCGGCATCGATCGCGTTGTTGAAGAAATTGAAACCGGCAATCCACATAATCACGGAAGGATGATTGCGATAATGGCGCATCCAAACATCAGCCCGCTCCATCGCATGTTGCCGACTTTGTTCCCAGGGGACCTGACCGCGCGAATTCATAAGATAGCGGTTCGCGTTCAGGACGTACTGAGCCACGAGGTATCCTCCGCGGTCGGCCTCATCCAGATTTCGGCCCGAGTCGGACGGATCGCCGCGCGCGTCTACGTTTTCTGAGCCCATTTCCGCGAAGGTGTCTCCCACCTGCATCCGCGGTCCATTGTAAAAGCAAGGTTGCCGCAGATGGACTACGGTCCCGTTCAGATAGAATTGCCGGCCGTCGATCCAGAACTCCCGGAACCCGAACTTTTGGTCGTACTCGTCATCCAGGCCGGCACCTTTGATTTTCAGTCGAACGGTATAAAGATTCGGCTGGCCCACATCCCACAATCGCGGGTTGGCCCAAGGCCACGTCACAGAAATGGTCTGCATTTCTTTAGCCTCCACTGCCGTATTCGTTGTGAAACTTTTCTCCACCTCGCCTTCTTCGTTTAGCATTTCTGCGACTACCTGAACGGAACCTGCCTGCCTAACGCCGGACAACTCCACGTCCAGAGTGATTTCCTTTTTCCGAGTCGAAGTGCGAACAAAGAGGTCGGTCACGCTCGCTTCCGAAGCGTGACTTTCCAAGAATGCGCTGCCGGTGAGGCCTCGGGCTCTGAGCCGGGCAGCGGAATAGGAGACGTTCATGAACGCGTTCTGCCAGAACGTTCCGACCTGTTCGGCATCGGCGATGGCGGCAACCAGGACGCGTATGTTGGCCGTTTCGCCTGGCTTTACGGCCGAGGTAATATCCACCGAACCCCAGGGCCAAGGCACTCTTCCGCATTCCTTGCCATTGACATAAACAATCGCGTCGGTACACACGCGATCGAAGTGCAGGCTTACTGAGCGACCGCGCCATTCCGTTGGAATTGGCACCTGTCGCTCGTACCATGCGTGCGCGACGCGCGCGCCATCATAGAGTTCCCATTGCGGGCCTCCGCCCAAGGCGACGTAATCGGAAGAGTTGCCCCGCGAACGCTGCCAACTGCCAGGCACTCGGATGTAGGCCCAGCCCAGCTTCGCGGGTTCCGCGGCGCCTTCGGTTGCTGGGATGAATCGCCAAATACCATTCAGAGACAGCTGGGACCGCTTGTCATTAACGGTAATGATGTTCGCGTTGTCCCAATCCAAATTCATGCCTGCAGGCAGCGCGGCGTCGGCCAATTGCGGAGCCGCTTTTAGCACCAGGTGGGGCGTCACTGTTAGGTCGGCGATTTCGAACACGCCGGTGCAATGGAACATTGCTGGCTGAATATTCAGGCGCGTAGCCCCTTTAGGTACTGGTATCTCCACCGTTCGGGTCACCCAATCCGAGTCAGCATTTAATTCCGGGACTTGCGCCGGGTAGCCAGAAGCGCCTTCAAAACTCATCGCCACGCGGGCATCGTGCCAACCTTCAGTGCCTACCTTAAGATTTGTCGCTTTAAGCCGAACCGAGACAGATAGCGACTCAATCTCAGGCGTCAGCTTCACATACGCGTGCATTGAGTCGAGCTGCCGCCCCGGATCTTGATTCTCGATCCGCAGCCAGGATTTGCCGTTTTCCGAAACGACCCGGAATTCCTGACTGTTTCGAGGAAGGTTGAACCCCTCGGCCCATTCCGTCACAGCCCCTGGGTTTTTAAAATCGCCCTGGGGAAGCAGGTTCTCTTGTGCAGCGACGAGCCAACTCGATAAAGAGAGGCAAAGGGTGGCCAGAACACAATGGCCACCAGCCCAACCCCTGCCCATCGACCGAGGTGAGATGAACGAGAAATTCCCCTCATAGCAACCCTCTCCCGTTGCCAGAGGGAGAAGCAAACGTAGTCTGGAGAAGTATGACTGACCAGGGCTGCGTCCTCTGTCAAGGTTGTGGGGTTTTATGCGCGAATGCACGATTTGGGGAAGTCTCTCCTCCAAGGCAGGGCAGGGGAACCACGAGCGTGACATGGGAATGTTTCTCTGACTTTCGATTTCAGCCGTCATGAGTCAGCGAGTTCTGTCATTTGACCAAATGTCCAATTAAATAGCGCGGCTGAGCAAGTTGTACTGAAGTTCATTAATGATGATCTCTGCATCTGTGACCAGAGCAGGCTTCTCCACACTTTTGATGCCCTGATCGCCAGCTACGCTTGAATTATTTAAGTCATGCGGGCAAATACAACCCAGTTCTTTGGCTGGTCCACAAAGTTTGTTTGTCTCGAATTCTAGTTGGAAATGCGTGGCCAGACTATTCGTATTATGAACAAATCGATTACCAAATTGAACGCATACGCTGCTATCGCCAATTTGCTGTCGGAGAGTACTTGTCGCTTCGCTCCAACTAGCCCATAACATTGCTCTTGTGAAATCCAGATTTGCCCTTCCGGTGCTGGTGCTCTGCACCCTGATGCTGCTGACGCTCTGGGCTCGAGCTGCGGAACAGTCACGGGTAAATGTCATACTTTGGTTCGATACGGAAGACTATCTTTTGCCGGCGGATGATGATGCCTGCAAGCGCCTGGCGCAGATGCTCTCGCAACGCGAAATCCGAGCGACCTTCAAGGTCGTAGGCGAAAAGGCGCGCGTGCTCGCAACGCGAGGTCGACGGGATGTTATCGAGAGCCTGCAAAAGCATGACATTGGGTACCATGCGGACTTTCATTCCGTGCATCCTACTCCGGCGGAGTATCTGGCCGATTGCGGTTTGCTGGACGGCATCGCGGAGTTTGTGCGCCGTGAGGGCGGTGGCGCCCAGGACGTGCGAAGGATTTTTTCGGTCAAGACGCTTGCCTGTTATGGTCAGCCCGGATCCTCCTGGGCGGCGCAGGCGATCGCGGCGCTGCCGGCGATTGGCGTCGCGCCACACGGCGTCCCCTGCTACGTCGATGAAGGCGACCACGTAGGCCTGGACCAAAGGCCCTTTTGGTATGCCGGCGCGCTTAATGTTTATCATATGGGGCAGAACTTTACCCGCATGGAGCTGCATGATCCTGCCGCGGTTGAACCGGCCAAACTGCGTTTCGCGGAGATTGTCCGCCGCCTGCGGCAACACGATGAAGACGGGCTCATCAGCATTTTCTACCACCCTTGCGAGTGGGTCCATGTTCAGTTCTGGGATAGCCTGAATTTTAGACGCGGGGCCAATCCACCACGCGAGCAGTGGCGACCACCCTCGCAACTTTCGCCTGAGGAAACCGAAGCGGCTTTCCGTCGATTTGGGGAGTACCTCGATTTTATCCGCGCGATCCCCGAAGTGCACTTTGTGACCGCTAGCGACTTGCCAGACCTTTACCGGGATACGGTTCGGTCGAGCGGCGCGCCCCAGCAGGACCTCGCCGCCATTGCGTCGGGCCTCGTAAACAGCTCGGCTGCGGGGGTTGATTTTCGGGTCATAGAACATCGTGCCTACTCCGTAGCCGATCAATTCGAGCTGTTGACCCTCGCCTTGGGCCAGTTACTCGGCGGGCATAATATTAGTTGGCCGCTTCTGACGTCAGGCTTGCTTGGACCTGACGCGCCGCCAGCGCCAACGGAGCTGGCGCTGGTGGATTGGTTGGCCTTTAGGGATACCGTCCGTGACGTCCGCAATTTCATCCAAACCGAACATCGCATTCCGTCCCGAGTGTTTATCGGCGCCAATGCGGTTACTCCCGTTGATTTCCTCGTGGCGCTCGCATCGGCCTACGACCATTATAACAAGACCGGCGAACTTCCCGTGCCAGGGGGCGTCCGGTTGGGTGGCAGGGTCGAATTGCTGCCGGCCCGGCACATCGCCCAGGACACGCCGGAACTCTTCGGCGGGTGGATTATTCATCGCGAAGGCTTTCGAGCGCCGAGAATTCTGCAAGTGGCGCGACTGCAAGCCTGGACGCTTAAGCCGGCCATCCCGCTACCTTAATAGCGGCGGTGCACAAAACAGGGTGATTGTATGTCAGAGCTTGGCTCGAAACGTCGGGTACCAAACCTGCGAGCCTGCGTCCTTTACTCAAACTTTCCCTGAAGGCCGTTCAGGGATTTACAATGTGGCAATTAGTGCCGAATTCTTTACTGTGCTCGGAGGTTTACCAGGCCAAAATCGACGTACTGCCCGCCAGAAGTTTGATGGCAGTGAATGGCGATTAAGTTCTTGCCGGGCCGGATTGAGGCTTTGCCTTCGGCCGAAAAAGGAAAAACATCATAGCAAGTGATGAAGCCGGTAGCTTTGATGGCCAGCACTCCGTTGAAGTAAACTTCCGCGTCTTCATCATGATGCAGCCAGCCGGCAAGTTTGTCGTAGTTTTGCTGCGGCACCTCCACTTCACGCCGCAACCAGATGTCCCCGGTTTTCCATTGGGTGCCAATAACCGCGCCGGGCGTGCCTTCCGTACCAAACCCACTCTCACCGTCTCCCCAGGAGGAATCATCGAACCCTGGCTTCATCCAACCTAACGCCGGTTTTGCCACAGTAAATCTCCATTCGGCAGCCCGAGTGTCCGCCGCAGGCACAATGACGGTAAGCTTAGGCGGAACCGGAAGGCTCGCCCAGTTTCTTGCTTTCGTTTTGTCACGCGCGGCGTATTTATGCCAAATAGAGCGGTCATAGAGCATTTGCAGAAACACGCCGCCGACCACCGGTCGCCCAGTAAAGCCCACCTTGCGCGCAGATTTAGTTTGGTACCAGTCGGTCATGGGCGAACGATCGGGTGTGGCATTTAAGAAGGCGACGAGAGGGCCGACCAAGTCTTCGAAATCCTTGTGATTGCGTGTGAGCGTCGCCGTCCAAGTGGTCCAGTCCAATTTGGCGTAGGTCTGACGATTATCCAGCGGCAATCCGTACTGGTTCTGTGCTTTTTTGTAATAGGCCATTTCCTTTTGCGCGACTTCAGCCGGAAACAGCTTCAATCCGAGAATCCGGTCCCAAACCAGGTTGTATTTCTGGCTCCAAGTGCCCGGGCGATCGAAAGCCAGGCGAAAATGATCGCCATCATCGGCCTCTTTGACCCAACGCCCCGCATACTCTTGTGCGATGTGCGAGTATTCATCGGCTTTGGCGCGGTCGCCCCGCAGTTCGCACAATTTGGCAAACGCTCCCAAACCGCAAATTGCTTTCGCGGACAAATTGACGTTGTGAGCGAGGTGGCCGGCAAAATCATCTGTGCATAGCTGGTTCTCCGGATCGAATCCCTTTTCTTTTAAGTACGCAGCCCATTGCTCTAGTTGTTTCCAGTACAATCCGGCAAAATCCGCGTTGCCCTCCATCTGGGCTACGGCGCCAAAAAGACAAAGCAAGTTGCCGCTTTCCTCCACCGGCATCTGGTTCTTCAATCCGCGCTCGCCGTCGCCGTAAACCTGGCCGTTGGCTTTGGGATAGGTACCCAGGTCATGCGGGGCAAAGGGGAATTTCCAGCGGTCGCTCGCGGCGTAATTCATGAATGGCACAATGAACGACTTGGCCAGCGTCGGGCCGAAAAGGAGAAACTGCGGGGACATCGGGTAAAATACATCGGAGGTGCTGATGCAACCGTTCGAGTGGTTTTCCTTGCAAAACTGCAGTGGCTGGCTGTTTTCGTCGGCCGCAAATTTGCCGGCGGCAAAACACTGACGAAAAGCCAGCGCCGCCAATTCGGCGTACTCTTCGCCGCCCGCGGCGCGGAGGTCAGCCATAAGTTCGGCGTCGAAAGCCGCGCAGCGTTTCTGCAACGACGGATAATCCTTCGCCGACGCCCTTAGCAGGTCGGCCGCTTGCCATCCATGCCGGCGCCAGTAAGGCCGGAGATCCTTCTTCATGTATTGGATGGAGTATAGATCGTCGTAAGCAAGCATTAACCAACAGGAGATCGGCTTTTGTTGAACGCCGCCCAGGTTCGCCAGGAAGGTAATCACCGAATCATTGCTCGCATTGGTTTGCAGAGTTGCCGGATCCGCAGCCGCAGCGCAGGTGCCATTCGTCAGGAACTCCTCCCTCAATGCTTGGGCGGTGTTTGCCGTTAGTGTCTCCCGCGCATCTTTCGGCGCGGCGGCGTAAAAATAGCCCCAGTCAATGCGAAGATCGTCTCCCTTTTTCTGAAGGACCGGCTGTTCTACCGATCCGACCGACCATGCGTTGAGCCCGGGGATGTTTGGGTTCTGAAACGTGACCGGTTGAGAAAGTGCGTTAACCGCCAGCTCCGACCGTGCATCCAAGTACACCGACACCGTATGCTTTTGTCCGTCCGTTGACTGTGCCTCCCATGTCAGGTAGGTGACTGGCCTCGACAACAGGTCCACATCCTCCGGCAACGCTGCTGTCAGGAACGCGAACGTCAGGCTAATTCCTGCATCCACAAACCTGTAGATGGTGCGCGTTGGCAATACCTCGAGCCCTGATTGCGGCAGCGCGGGTACGTCGGCCGGTTCCGCGCCCATCAGACGGAAGCACTTCCCGTCTATGCGCACCAGGCTGGTTAGCCGTTGGTTTTTCCCTGTCCAGTGCCTGGTGTCGGCATCGGTCAGTTTGTCGGCCGGCGACCAAATGCTGAAGTAAGGATCGCAAGCAACCAGAGGCACGGCGGGAGGTCGTAAACCAGCAGCACACGCTGCGGCAGCGATTATCGCAAAAACCGTTGCGCTTATTACTCTGTTAAAAAATGGTGAGTAAGCGTTTTTCATGAGCGAATGAGATATCCGGAAACGCAGCGAATGACATTACTGCTCTAATACATTCAGATTCGCGGCCGCGCCGACTGGCCAATTAGGCACGGCATTAGGGCCGCCCGGTAGATGCGGATCGTTGTCATTGTTCCATCGCGAGCGCCAATACGCGCTGGTAGGGTCGATAACAGCGTCGCGCTTCGGGCCTTCGACGTGCCCGTCCGCAAAGAGCAGGTCTGTGCGATAATTGTGGCGATTACTTGGGCACTGGGTATGCCAGGGGGCGGCATTGTCGGCCGCATCATTGATCACCGGGTCCAGGTTGGCATTAAAATTGATCACTGCGGCATCCGAGCGAACATCGCCGATGGCGATCATGTTGGCCGGACTCTTCACCTGAGTGTCTTTGACGACACCCATGCTGACATCCGCTCCCATCCCAAAGGGCGGGATGACCACGTTGTTCAGCCCCCAGTCATTGTAACCGAGGCTAAAGCGCGTCGTGTGCAAAATAGTGAACGGATCAGCTTTGCCGTATTCATTGATGGCGTTGACGAGAGTGAAATTAACGTTGGTGTCCCAAAAGCTTTTAGCCAGGGCGGCGGGACAATTGAATGCATTGCGATTATTGCCCATCAGGTAAAGCAATCGCGGTTGCCAAACGTAGTAACCGCTGAAAGGGTTATAGCAATTGGGGTACTGTTTAAAATCCTCGGCGTACATGACCAGGGCGATGCCAATCTGTTTCATGTTGTTGATGCAGGACGTCTGCTTGGCTTTTGCCTTCGCTCGGCTCAAGGCCGGCAGCAACATCGCTGCCAGGATAGCGATAATGGCAATCACCACCAGAAGTTCGATCAAAGTGAAACCCCGGCGCGCCCCTGACGACGTAGTAACGCAAGCCGCCCGGCTGATAGTTGGCTTTGCTTTCATATCACGTTCGATTCTTACCGTACCTGTTCCAAAAGTCCTCAGGATAATCCAGATAATATCATGTTTCTGCGTTTCAGCACTTTAGATCCTGGCGTTGCCCTGGTCATGTGGCATGAATTGGCCACAGTGCTGATTTTGGCGTCTGACCCTCAACATCGCCAGAAGGTCGCGGGTGCCTGGGCTGCGCGAGCCGGGGTTGAGCAATGAAACGGCCGGGGCCAAAAAGGCCCCCGGCCTTAACTGTTTGCTCCGCCTCAGCAGCGTAAACCCGGACTCTACGGATTGATCAGCAGCTTGAAGAACTGATTCTGGTTTGTTGCCGGAACTGTGTAGGGCGGTATGGCTGAATAGTTAGTTGTCCAGGGACCGTGCACCGTTGGCGCCTGCAGCAGCGCGCCTACTTGCCAATTGAGCACAATGCTGCCAGCCGTATTCTTAATGCTGATTGTGTTAGGGCCGGCGACGAACGATCCATTGTAAATGGCTTGCACCTGCGCGGCAGTAAGCGCTCGAGCAAATACGGCCGCATGAGCGATGTTCCCGGCAACCAATCTTCGTCCGGTTCCCGTGCCATAGTCCGGAGCGCCGCCGATCCAAACGTCGAGGTTATCTCCGGCGGGCGCCGCGTTCAGAGTGTTATTGGCTACCAGAACACCATCTACATACAAGGCGCCATCGTTATCCTGGCCGACAAAACCGTTGTACGTGTAGGCCACCAAATGCCAGTTGCCGTCGTTGATGCTGGTCTGGGTGGTGGCATCACCAGCCGAGGTGCCATCATTCGCGCCGGGGTTGCCGCTGCCATTGACTGTCAACCGCCAGGAGGGATCACCGTGACCGAATAATCCGTCGAACCCGTTCACGGCTGCCATTTGAAACCAGGTTAGCGCAGTTATCGCATTGGTAATGTTGAATGGGCCTACGGGAATATCGACATACGCCGAAAACCCATCGAACCCAGCTGCCATGCTGGATCCGCTAAAGAACGGATTTGCCGGGCCCGCGTTGCCCAGGGTGTAGCTGCCGTTGTAGGTCCCGTTGTACCCACCGATAACATCATAGGCAGTCGTGCCCGTGGTTTCATTCAATGGCCAGTAAGCAATCGGATCGTACGACAACACAGCTTGTTGATACGTGGTGGGGGCAATCACCGTGAGATCCAACGCTGAGCTGAGTTGTGTGCCGTACTGGTTGCTGACCAGGCAGGTGTAGCTGGCGCTGTTGGCCACCTTTAAACCGGGAATCATTAGCGTCGGCGACGAGGAAATGCTAATCGGCACAGTCCCGTTATTCGTGAACCAGAAGTAAACAAACGGAGCGCTGCCGATGTTGGCCACGCTTGCCGTCAAGGTTGCGCCTGCCAGCAGGGTTTCAGAGGGTTGCGGTTGCTGCGTGATGATCGGCCCGCTGTTCGGGACCGTAATGGCGGCGCTGGTCCCGGTTACCCCATTGACCATGGCGCTGACCGTGGCACTGCCGCCGCCTACTGCTTTGACGAAACCGGTGCTGTCCACCGTAAGAACGGCTGGGTTGCTTGTGGTCCAATTAGTTACTGAACCTGTGACGTCAACGCCGGAAGCTTGCGCGAAATTGCCGACTACCGACGCCGGTTGAACTTCGCCGGCGATCATGCTCGAATTTGTCACTGTGACGGTCAGTGACACAGGAGTGAGGTTGTTCACGACCACACCAGGACCGGCCGCCGCACTGAGGGCGATGAACAACGGGGAAACGGCGCCGTCCCAGATCCGGAACTCATAGATTGTGCCGCTAAACTGCCAGTCACCGTACACATCGTTGCCCAGCATGTTTTGGCTGGTGCCGGAGGCACCGCCAATAGCGCCGGGCCGGTAGGTTGCATTGGGGAGCACCAACGACGCATCCAAAGCGCCATTAGTGTAAATGCTGCCGGTCAGCGTTGGATTCTTGTAAGTTACGACTACATACTGCTCCACACCGTTGGGGAAGGAGGTCGTGGTTTGCAGGTCGCGCTCGCCCCCGTTCGGGGTGAAGGCCACTTCCATATTGTTGCCATTGTTAGCCGGATACGTGATCAATCCGAAGTTATGACTCCCATCAATGCCGAAGTCCCACGGTTCAGCCCAGGTGTTTGGCGAGTTTTGGGTCAACCAGCATTCGACCGTCAGCGACGTGGTGTTAGTGAGCAATCCCGGTGGCAGTGACACGTACCCCGAGTAACCAAAGCCGCCGCTGGTATTTCCAGGCAGGTTAAGTCCGCTGGCTATGGTGGCCGTCCCTCCGGCGACATTGCCCGGGGGCACAATCGTTCCGTTCGCGCCGCCCACCGAGTCCGAAGCGTCAGTAACAAAACTGTAGCGATGCAAAAGAATGGATTCGTGGACGTTTAGCACGCCGGCGACATTTGTCGCTCCAATGCCATTGGTAATCGACACGCTGTAAGTGCCCGCACTTGCTAAAGTGATATTGTTCAACACTAGCGTGCTGTTAGTCGCGCCGATGATCGGCGTGGACCCTACGCTCCACTGATAGTTCAAATTCCCGCCCAAAGCCACAACACTAAACGTCGCCGTATCGTCGACCGCCACGTTGAGGTTCGCCGGCAACTGAGTTACAAATGGCCTCGTGGTTGCGACGGTGATCGTCGCGCTGGTAGCCGAAACCCCGTTCACCATGGCGCTGACTGTTGCGCTGCCGCCGTTCAGGGCCGTGATCAAACCGTTGCTGCTGACCGAGAGTACATTCGGGCTGCTGCTGATCCAGTTGGTCGCCGCTCCGGTAAGCGTGACCCCGGAAGCCTGGGCAAAGTTGCCGACGACCGTAGCCTGCTGCGTGCCGGCGCCTAGCATGCTGTTGGTGCTCAGCTGAATGCTAATCGACTGCGGTATGGGGTTGGTGATGATAACACCCGGGCCAGCGGCCGCGGTAGCCGCCACGTAGGCGGAAGACACGGCGCCATTCCAGATCCGGAATTCGTAGATGGTTCCCTGGAACTGGGGATCGCCATAGATGTCGTTGCCGAGCGCGTTCACGGTCGTGCCCCCGCCGATTGAGCCGGGGGCGTAGGTGGTATCTGGAAAAGTAGTTGAGGCGATCAGCACGCCGTTGGTGTAGAGGTTGCTGACCAGGCTGAAATTATTATAAGTAACGGCAACGTATTGCTCCGAGCCACTTGGAAACGTGATCCCGGATTGCACATCGATCTCGTTCGAATGCGGAGTGAAAGCCACTTCGGTGTGGTGGCTGTTGTTTCCGGGATACAGGATAAGCGCAAAATTCTGACTGCCATTATTGGCAAAATCCCAAGGTGTGGCCCAGGTATTCGCCGCATTCTGGTTCAACCAGCATTCGATCGTCAGCGAGGTCGTGTTCGTCAATATCCCACTGGGCAGGGAAACATAACCTGAAAAGTCATTGCCACCGCCACCAGACAGGAACAGGCCGTTGTTGATAGCAACGTTGGTCCCGTTGACATTACCAGGAGCGACGATGGTTCCATTGGCGCCGCCAACTGAATCAGAAGCATCGCTGACAAAGCTATAGCGATGCAGCAGGGTTTGATTACCGACCACGGTGATAGTTCCACTGGTTCCGGTGATGCCGCCGACTTTCGCGCTGACCGTCGCGCTGCCTGCACCCACACCAGTCACTACACCCTGGCTATTGACTGCCAATACACTCGGGTTGCTGCTAACCCAATTGGTGGCATCAGCGGTTGCGAGGAGACTCGCCGTGCTGGTTTGGGGAAGCTGAACGAAAACCTGTGCTTGCTCCGTTCCGGTGACGATCACGCTCGGGTCGGCATTGATGGTGACCGACGTAGGCGTCAGGTTGGTGATCAACACACTCGGGCCCGCTACCGTGCTGGCGGAAAGATACCGTTGAGAAACAACACCATCCCAAATTCGAAGCTCGTAGATGACTCCCTGGAACTGCGGATCGCCGAAAATATTGTTCCCCAGAGCATTGCGGAGGGTGCCCCCTGATCCGCCAAGGGCGCCGGGACAATAAGAAGTATTGGGAAGCTTTGTCGTGCCCACATTGACGCCATTGCTGTACATGTTCGCCACCAATGACGAGTTATTGTAGGTCAAAGTGATATATTGTTCGACGCCATTGGGGACCGAGACAGTCGTGAATAGATCAACCTCGCCCCCGTTGGGAGCGAAGGCGGTCATCATATCCCCGTTATTGCGGTTGGGATTAGGACACAATTCGAAATTGTGGCTGGTGTCGTTGGCAAAGTCCCAGATGGTCGCCCATTGATTGGCTGAATTCTGGGTGAACCAGCATTCCAGCGTAATATTTGTGGTAGTCGTTAAAATGCCAGCCGGCAGGGACACGTATCCCGAAAAGCCGCCGCCGCCGCCGCCCGGCAGGTTAAGACCGTTGGCAATAGTCGCCGGAGATCCGCCAGGGTTGCCTGGCGCCACAATTGTCCCATTGGCCCCTGCAACTGAATCGGAAGCATCACTTATAAAACTATAGCGGTGCTGCAGCGTTTGCGCCGAAAGCAAGCAAGGGAAAACCAGCAAGCCCAGTGTTAGGGCAGCAAGATGTTTACTAGTGCGACCGGTAGGTCGCAGCAGCCACGGGTTTTGGCTGCGTTTCGCAATGAAGGGTGTTTTCATTCAAGTTTAGGTGATGAGGTGAGTTTCCAATCCAATCCATCGAATGGATTCAGCCGAATCTTTGAATTCCTATCCAGCGCGTTCGATTCGCCGACATGTGGCCGACGTTAAGCCCAATGCCGATGACATGTCATGTGGCATAAAGTGGCCACACGCAGGCGACGGGTAAAATGACGCGAATTTCAGCGGTTTAAAAATCTCCGGCCTCAACAGGTCACGGATTAACGAGGATCTTGAAGAATTGATTTCCCGCGCTCACCGCGACCGGGTATGGAGAGGCAGCCGTCGCGTTGGTAGTCCAGGGGCCGAACAACGTTGGCGCCTGCAGTAAAATGCCCGCCGCCCAGCTAAGCATCAAGCTCGCGCCGGACCGTGTGAAGCTCAAGTTCACCGGGGGACTGCCGGTCACCGTGATAGAAGCGCTGGTCCCGGTCACGCCATTGACTTTGGCGCTGACTGTGGCGCTGCCGTTGTAGACGGACGAAATCAGACCGTTGCCATTCACCCGGAGTACGTTTGGGTTGCTCGTGCTCCAATTCGTCACAAAGCCGGTGACTGGCACTGCGGACATCCCGGTGAAAGTGCCTGTTACCGTGGGTTGCTGCTGGGCTCCAGGACCCATGCTTAAGTTGGTGACCGTGACAGTGAGCAAAGTCGGGGTTAGATTCGATGCTACTACACTCGGTCCACCTGCCGAACTGACCAGCAAATACAAGGGCGAAACCACCCCGCTCCAAATCCGGAATTCGTAAACGATGCCTGAAAACTGGTAGTCCCCGTAAACGTCATTTCCCAACATATTTTCGGTGGTGCCGCCCGCGCCACCGATCGTGCCAGGCGTGTAAGTCCCGTTGGGAAGCATCAGTGATGCAACCAGGACTCCATTGGTATAGAGATTACCCACTAGACTGGAGGAATTGTAAGTGACGCAGACGTATTGCTCCGAGCCGTTTGGGAATATAATGGCGGATTGCAAATCCTGTTCACCTCCGTTGGGCGTAAAGGCCACTTCCATTTTATGGCTATTATTATTGGGGTAGGGGATGAGCCCAAAGTTCTGGCTGCCATTGTTGCCGAAGTCCCAAACCTCCGCCCACAGATTGGCCTGATTCTGGGTGAACCAGCACTCAACGCTCAGATCGGTCGTGTTCGTCAGCAGCCCGCTCGGCAAAGACACATACCCCGAGTAACCAAAGCCGCCTACCGTGTTGCCCGGCAGAAAGAGCCCGTTATTGATCGTGGCCGCAGCCCCTCCGTTGGGCGCGACAATTGTTCCATTCGCACCACCCACCGAATCGCTGGCATCGGCGGCGAAGCTATAACGGTGCAACAGTTTTAGGATTGGCGTGAGGATCGTCAGCGTTACGCCGTTGCTGGCACTGCCCATGGAGTTAGTCACCACGATGCTGTAGCTGCCCGCATTCGTTAAAGCGACGTTTGTGATTATCAGCGTGTTGTTGGTCGCGCCCGGAATCGCCTGACCGTTGAAATTCCATTGATAGCCTAAGCCCCCGCCGATGGCTTGTGCGCTGAACGATGCCAAACCACCCACCAACAACGTCAGCGAAGCCGGCGGCAGCAGAATCACTGGAGACGTCTTCTGTACTGTGACGTCGGCAGTCAATTGAACATCGGAGATGCCTACGTCGATGAATTGCCCGCCAACGGTCTGGTAGCACGATACGGCCAAAAGGTTGGTGGCGTTGGGAACGATGGCCGCCTGAGCTTGCGTGCTCATCTGCAAGTTGACATAAGTCGTGACATAACCGGGAGCCGACCCTGCCGGCACACCATTGACATAAAGCGCCACGTCCTCGTCGTGATAACTGATGAAGGCAAGATTGGTGAGCTGCTGCAGCGTTAGCGAACCGGGATTAAAAGTGCGCCGGAGGTAAATGTACCCGGTCGTGTTCCAGGTCGTATTGGGTGTTGCATTGGGAACGGGTGTGCCAAAGCCGGCCACTCCTGTGCTCCACCCCGAGTCATTGAAATTGGTGGCAAACCAGTTGGATGCAGGTATGTTGGTAGTGTATTTCCAGGTCTGGGGGACAGTCTGAGAAGTCGGGACCACCGTTGTCACGGTACTGTGCCCGGTAATCGCCTTCAGGTTTGAACTGTAAATTCGGTCCATGTTCGGCTTGACCAGCCGATCGTAAGACATAAGGCCGTTGCACTCGTTTTCCACGTCCGTAATTTGCGTGTAGATGGCAGCATTTAGTCCACCGTTCGTGGGCGATTTGAAGCTGACGGCTTCATTGACGTAGCTGTCATAAAGCGTTGCGAAATTGTCCAGGGAACTGGCCAACAGGTAGCCTGTCCCGGCCTGAGCCGCATTCCAAAGATGCCCAGGGACGTGCCAGGCAATCCCGCCGAACTCGCCGTCCACGGGCGCTTGTGTGCTGCTGACGGGGTTGCCGGGATCCGGATAACTGTGCGCGTCGAGAACGTCGCCCACGCCTGCGTAATTGCCTCCGCTGGCCTGGTTCACCAGTCGTGAAGGGTCCAGTGTTTTGACCAAGTTCACCAGGTAGGCTGTATTGGTCTGGCCAACGCCGTTGCCGCTCCCGGCCTGGCCCTGGGCTTCGTTGAAAATATCCCACATGATAATGCAGGGATTGTTCCAGTGGTTGGTCACCATCGCGTTCAACTCGCCGATGAACTCCAGCGGATCCACCGCCGGCGGATTGGGATTGCCGGTGTAGGAATTGCAGCTCGGCATGTCCTGCCAAATCGCCAGGCCCAGTTTGTCTGCCCAGTAGTACCAGCGCGGGCGTTCCACTTTGATATGCTTGCGGACCGCATTGAAGCCGAGCGCTTTTTCGAGCTGCAAATCATATTCCAGCGCCGCGTCCGTGGGGGCAGTGTAAATGCCGTCCGGCCAGAAACCCTGGTCCAGCGGGCCCATCGCGAAGAACGGTTGGTTGTTCAGATAAATCTGCGGCACTCCGCTCACGGCCTGGATCGAAATCTTCCGCATGCCAAAATAGCTCGTCACCTGGTCATTCGTAACTCCTCCGTGGGTGGTGGAAATCAGCAAATCGTACAGAAACGGATTATCGGGCGACCACAAAACGGGATTGGCAATCGGAATATCG
The DNA here is from genome assembly GCA_964623885.1 of uncultured Verrucomicrobiota bacterium. GTDB lineage: Bacteria > Verrucomicrobiota > Verrucomicrobiia > Limisphaerales > UBA8199 > CAZUVM01. The sequence goes on along the minus strand of CAZUVM010000120.1, from coordinate 11,507 downwards.
ATTTCGCTCTGTGGCGCACCGACAACGGTGTTGATCAAGGTGCCGTTCGACAGCACGGTTGCCGACACGATCACGCCGCTGGTGGCGTAGCAATTGACCTTCAGCCGCAGGCGTGAGTTATCAACATCAGGAATGATGTTCAACGAGCTGATTCCGGAGGCATCTACCGGTTCCAGCCACACCGGCTGCCAAATGCCGCTGGCCGAGGTGTACATAATTCCGCCGGGATAAAGCGTCTGTTTGCCACGAGGCTGGCTGCCATTGTCCTGCGGGCTATAGACCTGCACGATCAATTCGTTTGTGCCCCCGTTTAGGTACGTCGTGATGTCGTAACTGATCGGATCATAGCCTCCTTTGTGAATCCCGACCTTCTGCCCGTTCACGTAAACTGTCGATTGCCAGTCCACCGCGTCCAGGTGCAGGATGATCCGTTGCCCGCTCCAGTTCGACGGCACGGTAAACGTCCGACGATACCACGAGAACGCATTGTATTGCATTACTCCCGAGATCGCCGATTCCATGGGGAAGGGAACCAGAATCTGACTCGACAGTGTTTGGCCAGTGGGCACCGAATCATTGGTGGCCCCGGGCTGGAACTGCCAAATGCCATTTAAGTTCAGCCAGTTTGTGCGGACCATTTGCGGCCGTGGATATTCCGGCAGCGGACTGTTCGTGTCGACGAGCGCAGCCCAGCGCGTCATCAGTGGGCCCTGTTTCATCTGCCAGGCGTTTCCGCTAAAGATGGCGGTTGAAATCAACGCGCCGGTCCAAACCCACTTCGGACTCCAGGCGCAACGTCGCGGTGCGTTCATTCAGTTTCCAGTTTCTCAGATCAGCCGGTCTGATCAAAGTGGCATGAAATGGCCACAGGCTTGATTGTAACTTCCTCCGGCAACATCGGTTAAGAAAATCCCAAAATCGGGTTAGAGCCACAGTCCGAGTCATTTTACATATAATTGGAAGCACACGGGTGTGCGAACTCGGTTTTAGAGCATGAACAATAACGGTCAGGAATACCTCGAGCAATTGGCCTCGCTGCCGCCCAATACTTTCGACAGCCAGTTTTCACGTAATGCCAGCCGCATGGGCCTTGGCAGCCTGCTAGGTTGTAACGAGCTGAAGCTGCTGTACGATGCGGCATTTCTGGCCATCCTGTGCAACATCGCGTTCAACGGCCTGGGTGTTTATGGCGGGCAAATTCGGCCGGAAAAGGAACACACCCGCACCAGCCTGGAACGGCAATTCATGGAGGCGCGGGACATTTTGTTTGCCAGCCCGGGATGGCAATCCCTCGGTGCGGGCAAACGATCGCGGGCCGAGCGGCTTTTCCTGAATGTGTTCGTCGCCGAGACGAGCATGGCCCAATAGAGTGGTGGGACAAAGCAGCGGAGTGGTGGGTCGCCTTACTTGCTTTTATCGCACCTGCTCGTACCACACTAACAAGTTGGATTTACCAGCCAGGGCCACCAAATCCAGCAGGCCATCGCCGTTCAGGTCCGCCAGTGCCATACCATCGACCGTGATGGCTGAGTCGATTATTTGTTTGTTCCAATTGTTTCCATTCGCCTCCGCTTTGTAAATCGCGACGCCGCCTGAGCCGCCGCGCCAGCCAGCCACAATCTCGTCGCGTCCATCACCATCCAGATCCGCTACAATCAGCGCGTGGCCTTCCTTGATTGAACCGTCCAGCACACGCCGCTGCCACAGGCCGGTCTGGTTGGTTTGGGTGTAAACCACCACCATATTGCCGTGCCAGGGTTCGATGGCGGCGATAAAGGGCTGGCTGCTGGCCAGTTTGCCGGGAGCGACTTCGCTCGAACCGCGCGGCGCTCCCGGCGCCGACGAATTGGGCGGCGCGCCTTCGCCAATCCGCGTTTTGATCCAATGCGCCGCGGGACCCGTTCCTTTAAAATCGAACCGATGGATGCCCTCGAAACTGGCAGTGAGAATTTCGTCGCGGCCGTCGCCGTCCAAATCGGAAAGGCGAATGCCGTGCAACACGGTCAGACTTTCGTCGATTTTCCAAACCGTCCAGGTTCCCTTATGCAGATCCGCAGGAGGACGGAACGCCCACAGATGCGACGGTTTGGGGTTAATGGCTTGATCCGATCCCGGACCGAATATCGGCGCGTGAACCAGCTCCGGCTGACCATCGCCATCCAAGTCGCCCCAGCGCAAGCGGTGCGCTACTGGGTCAACTGCAATAGGAAAAGAAGTCCATGAATTCGTCGGACCGGAACCGGGTTCGAGCCAAAGGATCTGACCGCCGCGGTTCGCGTCCGAGAAATAAAATCCGGTCGCCAGAGCGAGACCGAATTTCCCGTTCAGCCGACGCGGCGCCAGGTCGATGTTCTTGGCCGTTGTGGCAATTGGACGGCGCACCCACGTGGGATTTTCATACCAGTCCACACGGTTGGCATCGGTGGACAGCGCCAGCACGTCCGGCTTTCCATCGCCGTTCACGTCGGCAACGGCGACCTGGTATCCGGCTCGATAGTTGTCGATGACGTGGCGTTTGAATTCGGCTGCGGATGCCAAAGAGCAACCTAAGCAGAAAAGCGCGCCAATGCTAAACCACGAAATACACGAAATACACGAAAGGATGCGGCTTTTTCGTGTGTTTCGTGTGTTCCGTGTATTTGGTGCTCTATCCATTTGAGGGCTCAGTTCGGCATTTTGAAATCATCCGGCCGCATGCCTTTCTTGTATTGCCCGAAGCCAAACCAGGTGGGTTGATAATCGCCCACATAATCCACGTTGGCGTGCGAGGGGACTTCCATCCCCATAGCCCAGTAGCAGGCGTTCACCAGCAACCGACGCAGTCCTTCGTTTTGCAAATCCACCGCGGCACCGATTGTAGTACAGAAAATCTTCGACGGCTTACCGCCTTCGCCGGTGTATTGGCGGATCCATGCCACTGGCATCATCGGATTGTTTTTCGGACCTTCAACAGGCGGCGAAGTGGCGGCCATGCCTGAGAGCACCTGCCCCAGAAGCAACACCTGCGCATCCGATGGCAGGTGACTGACGGTGTAAACATCGGTAGGACACCAAGCATCGGATACACCGAGTAGAATGGGATTATTTTTGAAAGCCTCGTTTGGAACCGCGCGCGTGCTTTCCTTACCGTGATTGCCGTGATGGTTTACCCAGGTCTCACCCAGGACTTGCTGGCCAAAACCGCCCGGCCATGACTGGTTGCGGTAATCATATTTGTCGAACGGACTTTTCCTCTCGTACTTGAAGGCGTGTGTGCTGGTGCGCAACGCGACAATCGGTTTGCCGCGGTTCAGGTAATCGACAAAATGTTTCATCTGGTCGTCGGGCAATTCGCGAAAACGCAATGCCATGACGCAAAGGTCGGCGGTATCGAGCGCCGCCATGCCGGGGATGTTCGTGAGCGTAACCGGGTCGATCATTCCCGTGGCCGGATTGATTGCGAACAGAACCGTGCACTTGAATCCATGGCGCACCGCCAGGATCTTGGCCAGCATCGGCATGCTCTCCTCGGAGCGATACTCTTCGTCACCGGAAAGAAGCACGATCTGCTTGCCGTTGCCCAGTCCGCTCTGGCCGGTGTAAGTGACCCACTCGGCGGCGGTGGCGGCGGTAAGGGTAAGTGCGGCGATGAGAACTACAACGAAAGGCGTGCTCTTATTAACACCCCGCTTCAGCGGGGTGGATACGAGTTGCCTAAGCGTAGGCAACCGTTTTAACGGTTTCGCGGCGCGAAAAACCGTTGAAATGGTTGTGTTTCTGCTGCGGTCGTCGATGACCCCGCTGAAGCGGCGTGTTAACAAGATTGCAGGTTGCGACGGGCAACAGAACTTCGCGTCCATCCTCCCCTGTTCTCTGGAGGATGGGACGGTTCCGACAATGGCGTTACGCATTTTCGGTTTTGGTTTTCTGATACAGCCAGTTGCCGAGCGGCACCAATATCGCCGCGGTGAGCACGCCGGCCAACACATCCACCGCATAATGGTACCGGCAATAGATTGTGGCCAGGCAAAGCAGGATGGCCACGACCAGATGCGGATACCGAATGGGGCGCAGGTAACGGAAGGAAAAATAAACCGTGCACAGCGCGATGGCCACGTGGCTGCTCGGAAACGCCGCGCCGGGCGCTTCGAACACCCGGTAGATGAAGGCCATGATTTTGTAAAAAACACCGGCGTGAACTGACGCCGGGTACGTATCGGCCGGCGCCAGCCGCTGATATGATTCCGGCAAAACGTAACCAGGGGAGTTGTGAAAGAAAACTCGGGGGCCAATAATGGGCACGACGATGTAGATCGCGTAACAGACGTAGAACACGAACGACACGATCGAGATGTAATGAAAAAACTGCCGGCGATCGCGCAGATATAGAGCAATGCCTACGCCTCCGATCATCACGTAATAGGAAAAGTACGCCGCGTAAAACAGTTCGCTAAGGGCGAGGTAGGGGAGCCTGGCCATGAACACCACGCTGGGCTGGCAGCCGAACAGCCCCTGGTCCCACTTGATGGCCAGCGGGTCCAAGTATTCCCGGAAGAACATCCGGTTCAGCCAACCCGTTTCGCCGAAGAACCAGCCGTAAAGCGGGATAGGGTAATAATGGCGCAGGAACTCGAGCCAACGAATCGCGGGCCGGCTCGCCTGCCAGTGAATCAGGCCGTAGATCAAAACCATGATGCCGATGCTTGCGGCAACTAGCCACGGCCAGTGCGGCACGGTTTCGTTGTGAAAGAACAGGATCAGCAGCGCGACCAGGCCGGCGTAGGCCTGGGTCGCATAATCCACGAACGTGTAATGCTTCACTTAATATTTCCATAAGGAGGAGAATTCGCCTCCTTACACGGGCGCCTACAGATTCGACTCCTGATGTCGTCGCCTACAATGCGTCGCCTACAATCAAAACTTGTAGCCGATGCCGGCCATCAATTTGAAATCGTTTTTCAAGCGGCCGGGTGCGGGTACATTGTCGTAGCCATCCTGGACCACCACCCGCACATCGAGGGCCTTGCTGATCGGCGCGGCAATGCCCAACTCGAAGTTCGCAATCCAGTTTTCCGTTTTATCGACCTGATCGATCCATTCGAGGGATTCCCAGAGGCGCGCGCCGACTTTGAACTTGTATTCGTAGCGTTCGGCCACGCGGATGGCGGCGTAGCTGTCTGGGCTCTGGCTGTCCAGTTGCTCGTAGACATAGGACGGGCCGAGTTCAAAGGCCAGCGATTGATTGGTGTGCTTGATCAGATAATAACCGGCCAGCGGGCTGACAGTGAAGCGGTAGTTAATATCGGCGATGTTGTCATGCAGACCGTCGAGCTTCAGGCCGGCGTAGAAGCGTTCGCTGAACAGATGGTTCCATTGCGCCGAGCCTTTGAGGTAATCCTGGGTCTTGGTGGTGACTTCGGCGCCGGTGGATTCCTTGGTGACGGTATCGCCATAGCCGGCCCCGGCGTTGAAGAGGTACTCGTTTTGTTCGTATTTGCCGTGGGTGTTAAATGTCACCGTGCCCAGGAAGCTGCGGCTGTTGCCACGGGTCAGCGCCGCGTCCGCGGAGATCACACTGTCCCAATGTTTCACTTTGGGCGGTGGCGCATTGGTGGTCGCTGCGGCGGTGGCGTCGGCGGCGTTGCTCGACCCGGCAACGGCAATAAACAGTAATAATAAGGCTGCTTTCGCGAACCGGGTTCCGACCTTTCGGTTTTTTGAAGTGAGGTTCATATAATGGTATTCAGGTTTTCTCTGCAGGCCCAATTGCAGACGAGGCGCTCACTTGCGTCTACGCGCCTGAATTGAGTCGGTCGATCTATACCAGCCTAGGCAAGAGCCTCAAGCCGATTAAATGTCGAACCGGCTGGGGTGCCCAGGGCCGCGGCAGTGCTCGCAGAGGAACTGCTGTCCGTCGAAGAAGACCATGAGCGCCAGGGTGCGGCTGCCGCAGCGGTCGCAGAATTCGTAGGCTTCAGAAGGATCGAGCCGGATGGCGATCCAGATTGAACCGAAGGCTTTGCGCACCAGCTTGATTTGCTCGGCGACTTGGTCACGTTCGTAATCGAACACTTTTGCCCGGGAACGATCTTCCGTGAATTCCCAATGGGAGGCGGTGCCCGAAAGGTACTGGCCGTTTTCATTGACAATCAGTACCTGGATCGGCGCGGGGTCCATCGGGGCGCAGTATACGAAAAAATCCGAAGCGCGAAACCCGAAATCCGAAAGAAACGGAAGGAGATGAGACAGGATGAACAGGATTTTGAAGCGCTAATGCACGCTAATCCACGCAAATGAAAACCACAGATAAACGCAGATGGACACGGATGAGAGGTAAAAATCCGAAGCGCGAAACCCGAAGGCCGAAGAATTGAACAGAAGGCCGCGAAGGAAACGAAGAGGAGACGGAGCGCGGGACGTCCCGGCCCGCAGCGGCCACGAAGCAGTCGCATACATTAATTACTTCCGAGCACGTTGGCGTCGTCAACGTGCTGCGAGCCGGGACGGCTCGCGGTCCGAAATTGCGAGCACGAGGCCGAGAATAGCTGGGAGAGGGAGTGCAGTAATTGCGATTCGTGTTCATTAGTGGTTGTCATCTGATTCACACGGGTCAGCGGCGTTTCACAAGGCAGTCGGGATGCAATTGGGCGACGATGGGGAACACATCGCGTTGAAAGCACCAGGCGACATCGTCGCGCAGTTCGGGCATAGCAAGGAGGCGGCGGGCGTTGCGGGATTCGGAGACCGCGGCCAGGAGGTTGGATTTTTCCTGGCGCCAGAGTTTGCGGGCAAGCAGGGCGGAATCGGCCATGGCGTCGTTGCTGAATTTTACCAGGTCGCACAGGGCACCGGCGCCGAGAACGTCTTCGTAGGCGGCTTCTTCATGGGTGCCGCTGCAAACGAGGAGGAGCCGGGCGGGGTTTTCGAGGTTCAGGAAATCGGTGGTGGCGCGGAGGTTGAGGAAGGAGGCGGCGAGGACGAGCCGGGCGTGGGAGCAGGCGCGCAGGGCCCGGGTGCCATTGGTGGTGGTGGTGACGATGAGGCGATCGAGGACACGAGCAGGGATGAACTCGCGCGGCGAATTGCCGAGGTCAAAGGTGACACCGCCGAATTGGATGCGCACGCCTTCACGTTCGCCGGCGAGCAGAGCGTCGGGATGATTTTGACGGAAGGCGATCGCTTCGGCGATTTCTTCGACGGGGGCGACGCCGGTGGCGCCGTTGCCAAGGGCGGCGACAATGGTGCTGGTGGCGCGCAGGATGTCGAACACGACACAGACAGTGTCGGAGAGGTCGCGGTTTTTGAGGGCGGCGAACTCGGCGGGGGCGAAAAGGACTTCGAGTGATTTCATGCTACAGACGAGAACCACAGATGGACACAGATGGACACGGATAAGAGGGAAAAAGCCAAAACGCGAAATCCGAAGTTTGAACTCCGAAAAGACCAGAGAACCGAAAAACTGAACAGAAGCAAACGAAGGAAACGAAGGAGAAGGACAGGATTTAGAATCAGAGATGAATACGCATGGACAGAGGAATTCCCTCTCTTCGTTCTCTTTGTTGCCTTCTGTTGATTAATATCTGTGTCCATCTGAGTTAATCTGTGGTTAAAGTTTTTTCGTCCCACCTTTTTTGCGCACGTAATGAAACAGATACTGCTGGGCATACCCGGCATACACGCCGAAATGTTCGTCGGCGAATTGGCGCAGCTTTTTGGGCGCGACGCGGCGCTTGGGAAAATAGAGCTGACGCAAGGCACGCAGTACCCAGACGTCGACGGGAAATGCGGATTGAAAACCGTAGGCGAAGAGCAGGACGCAATCGGCGATTTTGCGTCCGACGCCGTGCAGTTGGATGAGTTCGGCGCGGGCTTCGGCGACGGGGAGGCCGTGAAGCCGGGCGAGGTCGAGTTGGCCGCCGGCGACGCGGCGCGCGGCTTGGAGGAGGTACGGTGCGCGGAAGCCCATTTTGCAGGCGCGGAGCTGGGCTTCCGTGGTGTCGGCCAGGCGCGCGGGAGTGGGGAAGCTCCAGGCGGGTGGTTCGCCGGCCGGGACGGCGAGAGGTTCGCCGAAGCATTCGCACAGGCGGGCGATGATTTGCCGGATTTGGAGAATTTGTTTGGTGGAGGAGAGGATGAAGGAGGCGAGGCATTCCCAGGGATCCTGGCGCAGAAGCCGCAGGCCGTGACACGCGGCGACGGCCGCGCGCATGGGCTCATCAACGGGAAAAGTGGGGAGGACGTGGGCGAGCGGGAGATCGAGCTGGAGGTAATGGCGGAACCGGGCCCAATCGGCAATGGGGTCGAGGGCGTCGGCTTCGAGCGCGCCGGGCAGGGAGCGGATTCGGACCCAGCGCGAGCCGATAACGCCGGTCCAACCGTTGGGGGTTGGGTGCCAGCGAAAGGCCTGGCCGGAATCGAGCGTGGCGGCGAGGTCATAGTCCTGCACGGGGAAACTTTGCGTGGCGAGGGAAGACATCGTTGCGGCAAGGAGGGTAGGGGAGCGGGGTAGGGGCGCAACTTCTTTAAGTGGTTGAGGGTTGAGAGAGTTGAGGGTTGAGGGAAAAAACGGTTCAGTTCTTAATCGTAATCGTAATCCTCCTCGTTCTCGAAAGCCTTTGAACGGTTACGGCAGTAGTAGGTCGGCGTGGGGCTCGTGGTCTCGATTCCACAAGCGGAGTACTTCCGGGTCGGTGGCATCGAACAGCTTCTTCGTGGTCATCGTTTGGACGTGACCATCACAAAAGACCGTAACCCATCGGCTGCTATGGCGTCTGTTAGTTGCCGTCCACAGTATTGGATCGTTTGGGATGGCAGGCACTGGTGGGATGCCGTGGAATTTGAACCAAATCAACCCTTCAGAGAGATTTCCAGAACCCACGACGGTCCACGACTGTAAATTATCCCAGAAGAAATTGAGGTAACCGTCGGCAACGAGAATCATCGCGGCGGGCTTCAAAACCTCAGAATCGCGCGCAGGCCGAGTGTCATACGTGTAGAATGGATTATCTACGAGGGGGTCCCCCCCCAGTCCAACAGAGGATCTCGGGTGCAGCTGGGCAGTCCCAAGAGTGTTGTAACCGTAGCTGCCAAGGAACGGCGTCGCTACGTTTGTGAATGGCAATGGGCCGGTGTACTTCAGGTGCTCGTAGCTGGGGCAACGATATAGTTTGGATTTTGGCGGCTCGGTCACGGCGGGATTATTGGTGACGGGCCATTTCGCTCCGACGTATGGCTCCAGTTGCTGGTGCCACCAAGTAGGAAAATTGGGGGTCGGTTGGTCCCCATGAACCATGGAATAAATGGGGTAGGCATGATAGTCGGCAATGTAGTTTGCAAACCCGATCCCGATTTGCCTGAGGTTGCTGCGACAGACGGTTGTGTATGCGGACTCCTTCGCGCGGCTCAGCGCGGGCAGGAGCAGCGCCGCCAGAATCGAGATGATGGTAATGACGACGAGCAGTTCGATCAGGGTGAAGGCAGGTGCCCGCTTCGTGAACCTGAAAGCAGTGGCGTGCTTCGCACTAGGCCACCGAGATGCCATAATGACTCCAATAATTAATGTATGACTTTGAGAGAGCATGGTCAAGGCGGAAGAAGTTGAGTGTTGAGAGAGTTGAGGTAGGGAGCCGCGAGTGCACTGCAGTCCGACACCGAAAGATCTGATCCTGAGACTGAACGGAAGCAAACGAAGGAAACGAAGGGGGACAGGACAGGATGAACAGGATGGATCAAAACTCGGATCAGGAGTAGGATTGAGAGGCAGCGTTATGGACCAGGATTTGCCGGATTCGAATTCGATGGAGCGAGGGTATTTGCTTCCGCCAGGATGCAAGAATCTCATTGATGCGCTGAAGGGCGGGGGTGAGGCGCAACGGTTAGGGTGGTACCACTTCAAGACTTTTCGCCTCAACGAAAAAATAACGGCAGAGTATGTGAGGGTGATTTTGACGAGGTGGGACATCGACCGCGTGATGGAGCTGAAGGATGCATTGGCATTGGCGAAGACAATGGAAATGGACCTCGTTGAGATCGCGCCGGAGGCGAATCCACCGGTCTGCGCGTTATGCGATTCGGCAACGCTCATGAGGGCCTTGTCGAAATGGAAAAAGAAGGATTGAGTTTGCGAGGACGAGGACGAGGACGAAGGACGAGGAGGATTACGATTATGATTACGATTATGAAAGAGGACGTGATGCCTTATCTGTGTCCATCTGAGTTCACCTGTGGTTAAGCTGTTCATGTCCTTTCTTTCCTTTCCATCCTGTCCAAAACCCTTCGTTCTCTTTGTTTTCTTCTGTTAACCTTTCCGGGTTTCTCAGTTTTAGGTTTACAACTCACGCCAATCTCTTTCCTATTGCCCACATGATTGCACTTGTTTTGTTGGCCGCGGCGGCGGCAGTGGCGTCCACGAACGGGGTGGAGCTGCCGATGGAGGAGGGGGCGTATCAGCCGAGCTGGGAATCGCTGGCGTCGCAGTATGAGACGCCGGAATGGTATCGGGACGCGAAGTTCGGGATTTGGGCGCATTGGGGACCGCAATGCGAGCCGGAGGCGGGGGATTGGTATGCGCGGCAGATGTACATCCAGGGGAGCGCGGATTACAAGACCCAGTGCGAGCGCTATGGGCATCCGTCGAAGGTGGGGTTCAAGGACATCATCCACCGGTGGAAGGCGGAGCATTTCGATCCGAACAAGTTGCTGAAGTTTTACAAAGAGTCGGGGGCGAAATATTTCATGGCGCTGGCGAATCACCACGACAATTTCGACAATTGGAATTCGAAGTATCAGCCGTGGAACGCGGTGGCTTTGGGGCCGAAGAAGGATTTGGTCGGGCTGTGGGCGGCGGCGGCGCGGAAGAACGGGCTGCGGTTTGGGGTGTCGGTGCATGCTTCGCGGGCGTGGTCGTGGTATGAGCCGGCGCAGGGGAGCGACACGAACGGGCCTTTGGCAGGGGTGCCGTATGACGGGCGGCTGAGGAAAGAGCAGGGGCGGGGGCAATGGTGGGAGGGGCTGGACCCGCAGGATTTGTATGCGCAGAACCACGCGCCGGGCAAGCGATTGGACTGGGACTGGGACGCGGCCAAGGGGTCGAGCGTGCCGGACGCGGCGTATTGCCGGAAGTTTTATCTGCGGACGAAGCAGCTTTGGGACGATTACAAGCCGGACATGATTTATTTCGACGATTCGGTGCTGCCGTTTCACGGGGTGACGGACGAGGTGGGGTTGCGATTGGCGGCGCATTTTTACAACAGCAACGCGCGGCAGCATGGCGGGAAGAACGAGGCGGTGATGAACTGCAAGCGGTTGAACGCGGAGCAGCGGAAGGCGCTGACATATGACATCGAGCGCGGGAAAGCGGAGGGGGTCCTGGCGGAGCCATGGCAGACGGACACGTGCCTTGGGCAATGGCATTACAACCGGGCGTTGTATGAGCGGCACGGGTATAAGAGCGCGTCGGTGGTGATTGGGATGCTGGCGGACATTGTGAGCAAGAACGGGAACCTGATGTTGAGCGTGCCGTTGCAGCG
>CAZUVM010000119.1:0-15725 GCA_964623885.1 uncultured Verrucomicrobiota bacterium | reverse complement strand
CCACAAAGCGGCCTCGATCGGAAGAGACCGCGAGTTTTTGTCCATCGGGACTGAACTTGACATCCCAGGGAAGTAGCTTCTGCTCCAACGAACGGGCGCATCCGCCTGAACCCACATCAAAGACCAGAATAGGACCCTCCTGCTGTGCCACCGCCAGAAGTTTATTGTCGGGCGAAAAGGAAAAGCATCGACCACCCTTAATGACGGGCTTGAATTTGATTGTTCGCTGCTCGACGTCCCAAACACAAGCTTCCCACGAATTGGTCAGGTAAAAAACCGCCAGCCATTTCCCATCCGGGCTCAGCGACATGTCCGATTCAGCCGGTGCACCAAAGCCGGGCAACTGGAATAGTTCCCGGTCCTCCGGCATGCTGCGAAAGCTGATATTGCCCTTGTCGTCCGCCCGCGCATAACGCTCGTGAGCCGTGTCCAGGACGAGGAGGTTTATGCCCGGAATCATCGCATCCCACTCGCGTTGGACGCGCAAATCCGCTAGCGCCAGGCAGGCAACGGCCTCATTGCGCAGCTCGATTGAGAATCGCAGGTCGGCCGCCTTCCTCAGCGCCTCCAGGCTCTCGAACCGCCGGCCGGGACGCCCGCTCCATCGCCGCGCCTGTGCCTGCGCCAGGTAAGCGTCCCAAAGCCGGCTCTGTGCTCGAGCCGCTTCCAGGTCGGCCCGGCGCGCTTCCACTCTCGCCTCTCGCGTTTCATGGACCGAGAACAGGTAGGCACCCGCCACGCCCATTAAAAGCAGCGAAGCCGCCAGGCCAAATCGGCTCAGGCGTTTCAGCCGCCGCTCGACTGTCCGCAAACGGCGCACGGATTTGCCCGCTCGCAGCAATTCGAGGTCCCCATGAAGCTCCGCAGCCGATTGATAGCGCCGGCCGGGCTGCGTCTCGCAAGCCCGGAGAAGCACCTCGTGAAATTCCAGCCACGCGCTTTCGCTTGGGCTTTCTTCCCAAAATGACGGCGGTTCGGGAAAATCCTGCCGATCCATTCCCGTGCCCATTTCATAAAGCACTTTGCCCAGGCTGTAGATGTCAGCCTGAGGGGTGCCGGCTCCTTCGGGTGGTATATAACCTTCCGTGCCCACGTAAGAACGGGTGGCATCCACGCCCGTCACCAATCCGATGTCGGCCAGCTTCGGCGTGCCGTTAACGAAGATGATATTCGAGGGCTTGATATCGCGGTGCACCAGCTTGTGCGAATGCAAATTCTCCAGGGCAGTGCACAGGGTCAGTCCCAGTTCCACGCATTCTTCAAAAGGCAATTTCCCGCGGCGCTTCAGCTCCGTTCGCAGGGTTTTGGGAATGTACCGTTCGGGGTCGGCGACTGCGGCCGCCGAGTGATTCTCAGGGGTTCTCCTCGCGCCAACCACGACTCCTGGCGCTTCCCCGGCATCATCCGCCAGCTCCATGACATAGTAGAAACAATCGTCGGCTCGGCCCACGTGCAGAATATCCACCTGGCTTTCGTGCAATCGCGAAATAGGTTCAAAGCGTTTGATCCCGGCAAACTCCCGCTCGAAAGGTCTGTCCGCCTCGAAGCCGTTTCGGTACACCACCTTCACCGCGCGGTACATGCCGATGAGATTGCGCGCCAGCCAGACCTCGCCGTAACTGCCGCCGCCAATGCGCCGCAGCAGTTCGTGGTCGGCCACGTGCGGCGGCAACCGCGGTTCGGCCATTGGCATCAGGCCAGCGGGCAGGGCCATCCGCCCTTCGACGGACCCAGAGGAATTTTCTGTCATGAATTCCTGCGCTGCAGTTTATGCGCCTCCCGCTTGACCAGGCGCGCCACCCGGTACCGCGCCATGTAAACTTGTGCCAGGTTCGCGCCATACTTTTGCGCCACCTTGGCCGCCGGCCAGCCTTTGACGACCTGCTGATGGAACAGTAGAAACTGCCGGGTGCTGACCTGCTGTTTCACACGCGCCATCGCCACATCCAGCAGATTCTTTTGCCAATGCTCCTCCCAAACCTGTGCCAGGTCCAGGCTGGCGGGATCGGGGACACGCTCAAGCGTACCCGTGCGCGCAGTCTCCTCGGAACGGGCAGGCGAGTGCGCGGCCACTGGAGGCCGCTTGCGGAACTGGTCGGCAATCCGCCGGCGCGTGATCAGCATCAACCAGCTCTTGAACGAGCCGAGCGCCGGGTCGTTTTTGAACTCGCCGATCTTCTTGGCGACTGAGATTATCGTCTCCTGTACTACCTCTTCAGCTTCGTTGGCCGTGAGTCCTGTCTGGCGCGCCACGCCGTAAATCAGCCGCCAGTAAGTTTGGAAAAAATCCTGCCAGCTTGCCTGGTCGCTCCAGTGCTTCATCCGCTCCAGCAGGCTCTGGCGCGTGGGAATAGAATCGGCGGCGCTATGGGGCATCGGTTTCATGCTAATATACTCGGAGAAGTGGGAAAATCCTAACCTGCTTGTTACTGATTATAGGTGGAAGTCAACGTTCCGCTCCAGTAGTTATCGTGGATCGATAGGTCGTCGTAGCGATCAATGACCACCTGGGTCAAATGCTGGCCGGCGAGGTAGGTTCGACCCAAGGTGATCTGCGCATGAACGATGTTATCGCCGTCGGCGAAAAGAACCGCTTCGTAATAAAGCGCAATACCGGTTGTGTCCGCCGAAAAGTTGCCGCCCCTGACCGTTCCATCATTCCGGATCCCCATCCAGGTGATGGTAACCTTGCCGGAATGGCCGGGCACGTGCACGATCATGCCTCCAGCAGTGCCATCGCGGATGAGGGTGGCGACGTCCGCTTCCGCGACAACCTGGCCGTAGGCTGTGGAGGTGCTGTTGATTCTGCGGACGACCAAACCTGCCGGGCTCGGAGCTTCGCTCGTGCCCGACTCGGAACCGTTCCGGAACAAACCGCGCGCGCGCTGCGAGCCGGCGATATCGAGGGCCGCGGTGGGGCTGGTGACGCCCACACCCACGCCTCCTGCGGCGCGGATTAAGAACTGGTTCGGGCCTGTGTCGTCGAAAGCGCCCACCTGAGAATCGGCCCAAACGAAACTGCCATCATATTGGGCGTTGGCACCCTGTCCCGCTGCAAAACTGTAGGCGCCGCCGGCGTAATTGTTATTGCCACCGGGAACGGTGGCGTCCAGACCGGCAACGATATTGGCGGTGCCCCCACCAATCGCTCCGGAGTTGCCGCCTGTCCGAATCGCGTTGCCCAGACCGCCGGCAATGAACGCGTAGGTAGTGTTGTTGTTGATCCGATTGGCTTGCCCGCCGCCAATCGTTCCTCTAGTAGCGTTCGTCCCAATCATGTTGATGTTCCCGCCTGCAATTACGGAAAGAATCGACCCCTCCTGAATAATGTTCCACTGTCCGCTCCCGATAAACGAACCCTGACAACCGTCCTGAACGAGATTGTATTCTCCACCGCCAATAGACGAAGATTCATTGCCCGCCAGAATGGAATTGCGACCACCACCACTAATCGTCGCATACACGGACCCGTTATAGCCGTCAATAAAGTTGCCGTTGCCGCCGGCTATCGTTCCCCACGCGGCATTGTTGGTGTTGTCCCCTCCGCCGCCGATGGTCGAGTTTGTATTGGCAATGTTAAGATAGCCGCCGCCGACAACAGCGTAAGGCCCTTTCGCCGCGTTCCCGAAGCCGCCTGCTATGGTCACGGACGGGGAGTTTGAAACAATCGTGTTCTGGATGCCCCCGCCAATGGTCGAATTCGTTGCCCCAGATTGGATGGTATTGTAATGGCCGCCGCCGATCGTTGAATGGTCCGCGTTCGCCTGGATGCTATTGCCCTCGCCACCGCCCAGCGTCGAGTCCGAGGCATTAGCCTGGATGCCATTGCCGACGCCTCCGCCGATCGACGAAAAAAGCGAGTTCGCCTGGATGACATTGACATAACCTCCAGCGATGGCGCTGTAGTTGGAATTGGTCTGAATGAGGTTGCCTTGCCCGCCGCCAATCGTCGAATACTGGGCGTAGGTCTGGATGTGATTATCGATGCCGCCGCCAATCACGCCGAAGTCGGAGTTGATATCATTGGTGTAGGCGTAGAAACCAAAATAGTTCGTAGCGCCGCCGCCACCAATGGTCGACCCGACAAAGCCCGGCCCCACTGCATTGAAGGCCGCGCCGCCGATCACGTTGGGCGCCCCCGCTGAGTTCGGTTCGAGCCTCATCGCTCGCGCGCCGCCGGCTTTCAGCTCCAAGGGCTGGTTGTCCGACGTGCCCAAATAATTCACGCCCGGCGTGGTACCGGCGTTGCCACCGGTCTGCCAGAAGGCTCCGGGAGCGAGACCCCCGACCGTGGTTGCGTTCACGCCAACCAATCCCGCGCCATTTCCCGACAGGACGTTGCCGGGGTTGCTCAACGTGACCGCATTGGTGTAGCCGCCGGACAGCCCGCCCGACACGAGGTTTTCGGCGGTAACAGCGTACGGCGCGGGAGTCAATGGCTGGCGAGGCGATAAGCTGGTGAACGCTCCGTTGCCGTTGGTGCGCACGTTGATTTGCAACCAGCGATTCGCTCCCGGGAGCGAGCCGAAGCCAAAATCCAGTGTCACAACGAAGAGCCCGTTGGTGACGCCAACGCCGGTAGCCAGCACCGAAGCACCGACCTGGTTGCCCAGGGTCGGTGCATCGAAAAGCGCAAAACTCAGGTCGTAGCTGCCATTGGCGGGAGAAGCTCCATCATTGAGCCGGCCTTGATAAGTAAATGCGGTGCCTTGAGCGAGCGCATTGGGAGGTTGAAAGTTGAGGGTTGAGAGGAGCGCGTAAAAGAGAGTGATTCGCCACAATTTCTGGTTCATGGGTATAACTCGCGCAAGGGAAGAAATCCTAACCAACAAAATTTGAAGAGGAGCTTTCTTCCAGATGGAATTTGTGCACCACGCGGTGAAACACGGGCGCCAGCACGATGCCAATGGAGGTGAGGAATATCACGCCGCTGAAGAGCGCATAAGCAGAGGCGAATAATTTGGCCGCGGTGGTCTTCATCGGATCGACCGGTCCCATGCCGGTGAGAATCATGGCGGAATTGAGAATGGAATCGATCCAGGCCAGGCGGGCAATGAAATGGTAACCGATGACGCCGATAAGCAGACCAACCAGGACGATACAAAGTGCCGACAGGAAGGCCAATCCGACGCGGCCGATGAAGCGTGGAAATGGCAGAAGCTTGTCACCCTTTCGCTCGTACATAAATCGTGCTACAAGCAGAATGAGTCAGCACGAACAGGGCGTCAACATAGGTGGGGAGAGAAAAGTGCGCTGCCCCGGTCCAAGGGTTTTTCCCGAGCCGCCGGGCTTGACACTGGTATCTCATTCCTTACGGTGGCGTCATATGACCACTCAATTCAATTCGTTTGCCTCTTTTCTTATGCGGGAATCGCGCGGGACACGAAAAGCGCTGCTGGCGCTGGCGGTTGGCCTGGCGGTCGTCACAACTCTTCACGCAGCAGATAACGACGCCAACCAACTGTTGGCGCAAGCCAAGGCCAAACAGTTACACGCGCAACAACTGCGCGAGGCGGCTGCAGCCACGCTGCAAAAGGCTGCGGATGATGAGATGGAAGCCGGAGTTGAAGAGCGCGATGCGCGCATCCTGACCGCGCGCGCTCTTCAAATGCTCAAGGCCGACGCCAACAAGCAGCGCGCTTTTGACCTCCGCCACGCTGCGCATGTGCGCTGGCTGCAGGCTCATCGCATGACGATCGAAGCTCGCAACGCGGAGCAAAAGGCCGCGCAGCAATCTCACAACGCGTCCGAGTTGGAGAAAGCGGCCGCTCAAATCAAGGACCAGCCCAATATCGCGGCCAATCTCAACGCCGACGCTAAAGCTCAGACCGAGCAGGCACAGCAAAATGCCCAGCTCGCCAACAAACAAAAAGCCGAGGCCGACCAACTACAGCAGCGTGGCAACGCAGATTGGGCGGAGGCCGAAAAGCTGGACCCGGAGACCGCTCGACAATTGGCGCCGCCTAAAGTCAATCCCATGGTGGCCGCGCCGCACCAGGTCAAATAAGACGAAACGCTGAAAGAACGGCAAAGGGCGAAGACGAAGCTGAAATGCAGCTTGTCGTTGAGAAAAACTGTTCAGATATACTCTAGACGGCGAGGCGCAGCTGATGGGACCGCGCGCGAGTAGGTCGCGTGTGCCAGGCAAACAGGAAAATTCCAAGGAGGCTCGTGCCTAATAAAAGGAGCGTGGAACTGTGGTCAGGCACGGCCCGGGGCCCAGAATCAAGCCGGATAGACAGGCTTCCCGAATCGAGCAGTCCCGAGAGGTCAAGCAGGCCTGCGCTCTCGTGGGTAGTTCGAGTACCGGGCAACTGTCTTAAAGCGGTCACCGCCGCGGCAAATCCACGGGCGGAATCCGACTCAAACAGGAGCGACACATGTTGCATTCCGTTCACACGCGCGGAAACGTCCAGGGTTAAGAAATCGCTCACGCTATTGGCTCCGGGACCCAGGAGCAGAACCGAATGGATGCCAACTGGCAGAGCGGGGCTGCCATGGGTCAATGGGAACGTACCGTTCACAAAGGCACGATCCGGCGAGGTGATAACCCGGGCAGACCAGTCCGTGGTGACGACCGGTGCGCCGAAAGCGACATCCCGGATGGTTATGGTGTTGGGTCGGGCAAGCAGCGGGAGCAGGAGGGTACAGACGACGATGAGGTGGCGTGCGGCTCGCCTTCCAATTGCAGGATGAATGAGGTTTTTCATAGTTGTTTGGGTGGCGCCTGTTAGGTCTGATGGCTTCTTAACAGAGACTCTCCCCCGTCAGCCATGGGGTGAAACCCGCCACGAAAAGACACAAGAAAGGAAAAGAGAACATCGAAAGGGCCAAACGCTGAAAGGCTGAAATGCTGAACCGGTTGACCCAAACCCTAACAGGAGAGAGGGGGAACGCGCGTAGGGCGCGGAAAAATCAACAACAAAGAACCAAAGAAACGAAGAGTGAAGTGCGGTATTTGCGGTTAAATCCTTGGCCGAATCCGTTCACGCAGGATTTCCTGAAACCTTTCCCCGCGGTTTCCTGAGAATCGAGATGAACCACAGTTATGCGACACATCACGTTCTCTAAAACCGCTGCACCCTGCCGCCATCCCCGGCCCCACCTCGTCACTAGCACCCGGCTTAGGCTTCCCTCCCTCTCCGCCTTTGGGGGCGAGGGGCGGGCTAAGGAAGCATGCTTGTGGAATTGCCTCCGCCCTTATGCGCTACAATGTACGAACCCCTCTCCCTTGATCCCTCTCCCCGCGAGCGGGGAGAGGGAAACTTCCCCACGTAATGCGGTAGTAGCAAGATCCGCCCGCTTTTGCCGAACCGCTTGGCTGCTGCTGGGGCTGCTGACCGGGCTTGTTCTCGCCGCCTATGGCCAAGGGACGAGTTTCACTTACCAGGGCCGCCTAACCGATGGCGGCGGACCAGCCAACGGCAGTTACGATTTCCGGTTCCGCCTGGCGGCTGATCCGCTCGGGAACAATTTCGTCGCTGGCCCGATTTTGACCAATGCGGTGCCGGTTTCGGGCGGCTTGTTTACCGTGACCTTGGATTTTGGTGCGGTGTTCACCGGCTCGAATTACTGGCTGCAGATCAACGTCCGGACCAATGGCGCCGCCAGTTACGGCACCCTCACGCCGCTCCAGGCGCTCACCCCCGCTCCTTACGCCATTTTTGCCGGCGGCGCGAGCAATGTGCTTGGCGCAGTCTCCGCAGCGCAATTGAGCGGGACGCTTCCTTCGCCGCAATTAGCCGGCGCTTATTCAAACCCGCTGACCTTCAACAATGCCGCCAATCAATTCAGCGGCACATTCAACGGCAACGGCGGCGGTTTGAGTAATGTAAACGCGGCGGCTTTGGGCGGACTGGCCGTCAGCAATTTCTGGCAACTCGGCGGAAACAACGTCGGCGCGGGTCAATTTCTGGGCAGCACGAATAATCAGCCGTTCGAAATTCGAGTCAACGGGCAGCGCGCCTTGCGCCTGCAACCGAATATCAACACCGCGCCAAACCTGCTGGGAGGGTCGCCTGTGAATTTTATCGCGCCTGGCACTTCGGGTGCAGTCATCGCCGGTGGCGGCACGACGAATTATTTCGGCTCGGTGCTCTCCAACTCGATTGCTTCGGATTACGATCTTATCGGTGGTGGTATTGGGAATGGCATAGGGACCAATGCCGCCTTTTCGGCAATTGCAGCCGGTTATCTGAATCAAATCGGCCCAAACAGTGACCGCGCGTTTATCGGCGCGGGTTCATTCAATCAGGCTTTGGCATCCGCCTCGACGATAGGTGGCGGAGCGGGCAACCAGATCGGAACGAACGCCTCGTTTTCAACAGTCGGCGGGGGAGTAAATAATCTTGTGAGTCCAAATGCTTCGGAATCGACGGTTGCCGGCGGGGGAGGCAATCAGATTCAAAGCGATGCGGGGGCTTCGACGATCGCCGGAGGGTTCGAAAATCAGATTCTGACCAATACCAGCTTTGCCACCATTGCGGGCGGTTTCCAGAATCAGATTGGGCCCTCTGTCAATGGTTCATTCATTGGTGGCGGCGGTTCAAATCTTATCCTGACGAACTCACAATATGCGGTGCTCGCTGGCGGCAATGCCAACGTGATCCAGTCTGCCGCATCGTACAGCAGCATTGCGGGAGGCAATAGCAATACGAATGATGGCTACATATCCAGCATTGGCGGCGGTGAAGCCAACGTGATTCAGTTCGCGGCCGACCACGCCGTGATTGCCGGCGGTGGAAACAATACGATCATCGGCTCATTGACGTTGCCGGTTTTCGACACCGTCAGCGGCGGGCAGGCAAACACGATGCAAACGAATTCTATCTATTCCGTCATCGGCGGGGGACGTTCCAACGTAGTGGCGGCCGGCGTTGCATTCTCCGCCATCAGCGGCGGCAGCGGCAATTTGATATTTGGCGGCGCGGCCAATGCAACGATTGGCGGCGGCAGCAACAACACGGTTTCCGCGCCCGCCGCCACGGTGGTTGGAGGCCTTGGCAATGTTGCCGCCGGCCCCAACTCCGTTGCGATGGGTGTAAGCAGTATTGCAAGCGGCTTCGCTGGGGTCGCCATGGGCCAGAACTCAGTGGCCAGTGGAAATTATTCCTTGGCCGCGGGTTTTTTTGCTCAAGCAACAAACCATGGAGCTTTTGTCTGGGGTGATCTGGTCGGACCCGCTTTCTCCTCCACCAATGATAATTCCTTCAATGTCCGCGCCACAGGCGGTGTGCGGCTTTTTACGAGCGGCGCAGGCATGTCGCTGGATGGGCCGTTAGGCGTCACCAGCGGCGCCATCAGCGGCAATGGCGGTTTGCTCACCAATCTCAATGCGAGCACGTTTGCCGGCCTGGCCGTCTCCAACTTTTGGAAAACCGGCGGCAATAGCGGCGTCAATTCGAATCAGTTCCTCGGCACGATCGATGCCAGCCCGGTGGAATTCCGGGCCAACAGCTTCCGGGCTCTGCGCCTCGAACCCAACACGAATGGAGCCCCTAACGTGATTGGCGGCTCAGCATCGAACACTGTTGCACGTGGAGTTTCGGGGGCCGTGATCGCAGGAGGAGGCGCAACTAACGGTTTCGGGGGCGGGCCCGCTAATTATGGGAACTTTATCGGCAGCGACTATTCAACGATAGCCGGAGGGATGATGAATTACGTCGAAATCAGTACCGCACAGGGCGCAACCATCGGCGGCGGGCAGTCCAATGACATTACAAATTGTAACCAATCGATCATCGGCAACGGTTTCGAAAACTTTCTCCAAAATTCGGACGACACGATTATCGGGGCAGGATTTCGAAATTCTGTACAGGGAAATACGTGCGCCGTTATCGGCGGCGGGTACGGCAACGCGATCGGCGGCTTTAGTGGACCCTTTGGTGTACCGCAACCGAATTTTGCCAATACAATTGGTGGCGGTATCAACAACAGTATCCTGGGTGGGATTGGTGCGAGCACGATTGCTGGCGGCTTCGGCAACCTGATCTTCACTGCGAATGGCGGTATGATCCCCGGCGGCGCCTACAACATAGTCCAGGGGGACTACTCCTTTGCGGCCGGGTCAAATGCCGTCGCGTTGAACAAGGGGTGTTTTGTGTGGGCGGATGCCGTTGGCCAACCGTTCACTTCGGGCGCCGATAATCAGTTTCTGATCCGCGCCAGCGGCGGGGTGGGGATCGGCACTACGAATCCCGCAACAGCCCTGGACGTGAACGGCACGGTGACCGCGAGGGGTTTCGCCGGCGCCGGGTTCCAGATCACCGGGGACAGTTACATCAACGGCGGCCGTTTAGGAATCGGCATCACCACCCCCGATGGTCCGCTGCACGTGGCCTCCGGCTCCGCGGGCACGGTGACTGCCAACGCCAACTCGATTGGTGTCTTCGAGAAAAACACCTCAGGGTATGTCTCCGTGTTGACGCCGGCGTCGACCGAAGGAGGTCTGCTGTTCGGAAACCCCAATACCAACACCGATGGCGGTATTATCTTCAACAACGTCTCGACGCCGCATGGGTTGCAGTTTCGCACCGGCACGAATGTCACCAAGATGACCATTCAGGCCGGCGGCAATGTCGGCATTGGCACCCTTAGCCCCAGCCGCACTCTCCACTTGCTCAGTTCCGGCGATACCGAACTGGGCATCCAAAGCAGCGATGCCAACGGCCATCTCTGGACGTTGCAAAGCAGCGCGGTAACGGGCAACGCCAACCTGGATGCTTCTTTCCAAATCATTGACCGCACGGCGAACAACTCGCGCCTGCTCATCGGCACCAATGGATTCGTCGGCATCGCTAACCGGAGCCCGACCAATGTTTTGGACGTCACCGGCAACATAAGCTGCTCGGGCAACGTCTTTGCCCATGGTGTATTGCTGACCAGCGACCGCAACGCGAAGGAAAATTTTGCCACTGTGGATCCCGAAAGTGTTTTAGCAAAGCTCGTGTCGCTGCCAGTCACCGAGTGGAATTACAAAGGCGATGGTGCGGATATCAAACATGTCGGCCCGATGGCGCAAGACTTTCGAGCTGCATTCGGGTTAAACGGGAACGACGACGCGCATATCTCCGCCGTGGACGAATCGGGTGTGGCGTTGGCCGCCATCCAGGGCCTGAACCAGAAGCTGACGGAGGAATTGCAGCGGCAGGACGCTGAGAACGCGGTCTTGAAACAACGGCTCGAACGGCTGGAACAGTTGCTCGAAAGCCACAGCCAGAACCACTGATTCGGCCCATGACTCGTGGCCGTTCCTATCTGTGTTTATCTGTGTTCATCTGTGGTTTTCCTCTTTGTCCTCACGCCAACGCCGCGTGCGTTGGCGCGCCGCCAGGCCTGATTCACTGGTGGCGCGGGGAAAGTGGGGCTCGCGATTGGGCGGGCACAAATGACGGCACTTTTGAAGCCGGAGTCTCGGTTACCAATGCCGGGGAAGTCGGCAGCGCGTTTGTGTTCAACGGCTCGGTTGGCGGCGTCAACCTTGGCAACGTGCCTGACCTGGATTTCGGACCCGACAGCAGCTTCAGTTTTGAAGCCTGGTTCAACAGTTTTGGCCCGAACTCCCCCGTAAGCGACGGCTCGTCCATTATCCAGCTCAACTATCACTGCAGCAATACCCTCCAAAGTCTGGTCATGCAGGACAATGTCGGCGCAGATTCCGGAAGGGTTTTCTTTTACGTGCGCGACAGCAACGGCGTCGGCGCTTATGCCATCACGGCAGGGCCCGTCACGCGCAATCAATTCCACCACGCAGTCGGGGTGCGCGAGGTTGCCGGAACAAATAAGACGCTGACTCTTTACATGGACGGGGTGCTGGCCGACAGCGTTGCGGACCCCAGCACTGGCCCGCTGGCCGCCGACACGACCGATTACATAGGCCGGCGCTTCACTTGCGGTTCGGACAACGTTTTCAACGGCATCATTGACGAAGTCTCGATCTATAATCGCGCTCTGACCGCGCTGGAAGTCCAGGCGCTCTACAACGCCGGCAGCGGGGGCAAATGCATTTACGCCATAGATTGGTTTAAAGTTGCGGGTGGGGGTGGGGTTGGCAGCGACGGAGTACACACGCTGTCGGGGACAATCGGCCAGCACGATGCTGGAGGGCCGCTCACCAACGGGCCGTTCTCAGTGGTTGGCGGTTTCTGGGCATTGCCGATTGCCGTTCAGGTCACTGGCGCGCCCGTTTTGACCATCGCAATCGCAGCACCGGGCTTCGCCACGATTTCGTGGACCCCGGCTACACCCGGATTTCACCTGCAGGTAAGCGACTCGCTCAACCCGCCCAATTGGTCAAACGCCCCCAGCGGCGCCACCAACCCGGTAACCGTTCCTGCCTCCTTGCCCCAAAGGTTCTACCGCCTCGCAAATCCGTAACTGCACTTATCCTTATCGTTCTTCGTTCTCGTTTCTTCGTCCTCTGGTTCAGCAGGCTGAAGCCTGCGCTCCTCGGTTGTGGATGGCCGCGCTGCGATTTTCGCGTCTCTGCGGTTAAGAATCCGCTTGTGATTAGAGTTTGGCCTGCCTTGGCCTGCCTTGCTCTCCGGCTACGAACCTGGTTGCAATAGGAGCATCATCTTCGATAATAAGCCACCCACCGATGAGCACACTGAAACCGACGCCCGACTCCGCCCCAGTGAGCGACGGCTCCGAGCGCCTGGACCGAGCTTTCCTGGGACACCCAAAGGGCCTCGGGTACCTGGCATTTACTGAGGCCTGGGAACGATTCTCCTATTATGGCATGCAGACCCTGCTCGTGCTTTACATGGTGAAGGAGTTGTTGTTGCCAGGCCACATCGGACGTGTCTGGTTTTTCAAATCCATTCAGCGCCTGTACGGACTGGAAGGACAGCCGCTCGCCTCGGCGATTTTTGGGACCTACACCGCCCTGGTCTACCTGACGCCTATCCTCGGCGGGCTTTTGGCGGACCGCGTTTTGGGCAAGCGGCGAACGGTGCTCCTCGGCGCGGCGACGATGGCGCTGGGGCATTTCCTGATGGCCTTTGAGCAAACGTTTTTGTTCGCACTGCTCTGCCTGGTGGCCGGCTGCGGCATGTTCAAGGGAAATCTGGCGAGCCAGGTGGGCGCTCTCTATAAACCGGAGGACCTGCGACGCGCCGATGCTTTCCAGATTTATTACCTGGCCGTCAATGTGGGGGTAATTACCACACCCCTGATCGTAGGCACTCTCGGTGAGACCATTGGCTGGCATTGGGGCTTCGCAGCCGCAGGTATTGGCATGCTCGTCGGGCTTTCGATTTACGTTGCGGGTCAGCAATATTTGCCAAAAGAGGAGCTCACCCGCGCCTCTGCCCGCGTGCGGCGTCCACCACTCAGCAAGCGAGAGCGTCTGGTGACCGGTGCGCTGATTCTTCTGATTCCGGTGCTGGCGGTGGCCCTTGTGCCCAATAACCAGATCTTTAACGCCTACCTGGTCTGGGCCAACGAGCAGTTTGACCTCGTTTTCTTCGGCAAGAAACTGCCGACCACCTGGCTCATCACACTCGATTCGATCACCAGCGTAGCGTTCCTTGCGGGAGTGGCGCTCTTCTATCGCTGGTACGGAAAGCGTCGGCGAGAGCCGGATGAAATCACCAAACTCATTATCGGCTCGGCATTTTCAGTCCTCGGCATGTTATGCCTGGTTATGGCGGCGGTTTCGAAGCCCGCCGGTGGGAAGATTGGCCTGCTGTGGCCGGTGGCTTTTCATCTCATCAACAGCATTGCCTTCGCTCACATGCTGCCTGTCAGCCTCGCTTTCTTTGCGAAACTCGCGCCGGCCAAAATCAACTCGACTGTGCTCGGCCTTTATTACCTTGCGTTTTTTGCCGGCAACAGCCTCGTCGGTTGGGTGGGTGGACTGTATGAAAAGTGGCCGACACCGCGGTTCTGGTTGCTTCACGCCGCGTTCGCGCTCGGCTCCGGGGTGGTCTTTCTGCTTTTTAAGCTGTTCCTCTCGCCCTACCTCCTAAAGGAAGCAAGGGCGAGCCAAAAAAATTAATACGCTCAGAAGCTCGCATTCTGTTCCCTTTCGCAATGGTCGTCGGTCCTCCCCAGGCAAATGGACTCAGGCTGAAATCCGCAAGTGACCTTCCGTATCCGTATGGACACGGTTCCGTAATGGGTGGAATTGCTGCCGCGCGCGCTGAATCTACGATTAAGACGCATGCAAACACTGAAGCCAGCAGTGACAATGAATAGACTCACATGCGGTATTTTGGCTGCCGTCCAGCTCGCGGGGACCTGGATGGCAAGTGCACAGACAGGCATCGCACCCGGTGCCGATCATCAGGCTCCGGTCATTCGCACCAACAGCCAGACCACGGTTCCAGGTGATGACGGGAGCAGTCCGGCCATTTCCATTTCTGCCCGCAATCTGGATTTTGGCGCTGTTCCTGTGGGCAGCAACAACGAGCTTTCTTTCAAGATCCAGAATGTCGGAGCCCGGAGCCTCACCGGGACAGCCACTGTTTCGCCACCGTTCAGTATCCTTGGAAGCAGGGCCTTCGTTTTAGAACCTGCGCAAACGCAGGTAATCACTGTTCTGTATGCGCCCAGGGGGTTAGGTATGCACATGACGGTGGTACATCTGACCGGGGCGAGCATCACAGTAACGGGTTCCGCCTCCCCGATTGCACCTAAGGCGACACCTCGACGGCGGCATGCGCCAACCCAGCCCGACGGCCAGCGGCTAATTGCCCTGCGCTAAAGTCATCTCCCTACTGACCACGTCTATCCTCCGCCGCTGGTCTCTCCACAGCGAAACTTAGCGGTTTCTTCTCCCTCGGGCGTCGCCATGCAGTCGGAACTCAACGCAGAGCCGCAAGGGCGCAAAGGTGTCAAACAGTTAAGCCGCAGCGGTGGACTACCCTTCAGTTGCTTCGGACCCTACTGGTAAACCGCTCAAATGCTTCGCGTCTTTGCCTCTTAGCGTCTTAGCATAAGCGACTGTTCTGAATCGTTCCGGCTTCGGAAGGCTTTGGGTGAGGGAATCCCCTACCCTACAGCGGTGGGGTTCACAAAAAATGAGGTCTGCCCAGGTCCCCTAACTGGGCCACATCTTTCTTGCAACAGGACAACACATGGGGAATGGTTTCGGGAGCACCCAATTGGCCGAGACCGGCCGAAACATCGGCAATTTGATCCTTGTTCCTGTCTATGAAAGCGAACCATGCCTTTGCTTTTCCCCAACTCGCTTCGACGCGACGCACCATTCTTTGCGCTCTCGCATTTATGCACTTGGGCGCCCCGATCTTCGTGCTAGCCCAATACTCGGAAATCAAGATGGGCGAATACCTTCACTATGCTTTTGTGGCCGCCAATGGTGGTGTCTATGCCGGAATCGACGGCATTGGATACACTGGCGTCGGCTACGGCACCCCTTCGCTCTATAAGACGAACACCGGCTGGATCGATCTGCCAAGCTCGCTGGGCT
Source organism: uncultured Verrucomicrobiota bacterium (assembly GCA_964623885.1). Lineage (GTDB taxonomy): Bacteria > Verrucomicrobiota > Verrucomicrobiia > Limisphaerales > UBA8199 > CAZUVM01. The sequence goes on along the minus strand of CAZUVM010000119.1, from coordinate 292 downwards.
TCAACACGGGAAGTCCTTACTACGGCCAACCTAAAGGTATCAGCCATGACGGCTCGGTCGTGGGCGGCTACATGGTCGGCGTGGCGACCAACGGCATTTCAACCCAATACGCGGCTTACTGGGTGAACGGCGTCGAGTCGCTGATTCCCGCCCCGCCGGATGATCCGGCCCCGACCATGATGAGCGCCACCGGCCTTTCCGGAGATGGGACGACGCTGATCGTGCGGGATCAGACCACCAACAAAACTGAAAGCTACGTTTTCAAAATCGCCGGCGGGACGTTTACCTCCCT
>CAZUVM010000118.1:0-12159 GCA_964623885.1 uncultured Verrucomicrobiota bacterium | reverse complement strand
TTCAACATGAAACCCGCCGCCGCCACCATTCTCGCCTTGTCCTTCATGTTCATCAACCTCGTCATGGAACACATCCCGTTCTTCGAGCAATACCAGGAGTACTTCCTCCCCTATCATTTCCGAGCGTGGCTTTTGGCTTATGCGGATCCTATTCCCTGGCCACGTTTGTTCGGCTCTTTGCTCGTGCTGCTTGCGTTCAACGTTTCAACTTTCCTCGTGGGCGCCGCTGCCTTCCAGTCCCGCGATATTAAGTCGTAAACACATTGATTTTTGGCCGAAATAAAGTAAACTTTCTGGTTAAAATCGACGGGTAAAAAATCCCCAATAGGTTGATCCCGTCCGATGCGCTTCTACAAGGAATTGTGGTTTTTTGCCAAAATTAACCTCGTAAAAAGGGTTGTGTTAATCGCCCTTTTTTCCTAAAATTTTAGGGCCGAAAACGAAGGGAAAAATAAGACCTTTCGGACCGTTTTTTATGCCTGAGGAACACGTGCTTGATGCGACAGAAAACCTGAAACCCGCCCCCCCGGCGGCCGAGAAATACGATGCCTCGAAAATCGATAAACTGGAGGGTTTGGAGGCCGTTCGGAAGCGCCCAGGAATGTACATTGGCGATCCGGACGAGCGCGGTTTGCATCATTGCGTCTTCGAGGTCCTCGACAATTCCATCGATGAGCACCTCGCCGGGTTCTGCGATAAAATCGAAGTTACCGTCCACGTTGACGGTTCCGTGTCCATTCGCGACAACGGCCGCGGCATCCCCGTGGACATGCATCCCAAGTGGAACATGCCGGCCGTCGAACTCGTCCTGACCAATCTTCATGCTGGCGGCAAATTCGGTCAGGGCGCGTATAAATACTCCGGTGGGCTGCACGGCGTCGGCGCCAAATGCGTCAATGCTCTCTCTGACTGGTTCAAAGTCGAGGTCTCCCGCGACGGCAAAGTCTATGCCATGCAGTTCGCTCGGGGCGTTACCACCGAAAAGCTCACCGTCATTGGAAAGTCCAAAGGCACCGGCACCCTCATCACGTTCAAGCCGGACGCCACCATCTTCACCATCACCACCGAGTTCAAATTCGAGATCCTGGCCAACCGGCTGCGCGAGCTCGCTTTTCTCAACCCGGGCGTTGAAATTGTCCTGGCCGATGAGCGTTCCGAAAAAACCGAGACCTTTCTCTACAAGGACGGCATCGAGCAGTTCGTTAAACAGCTTGGACGCAACAAACAGATCCTGCACCCCAAGCCTATCGTCATTAGCCGGCAGAAGGACGAAGTCTTCGTTGATTGCGTCATGCAATACAACGACAGCTACAACGACCAAATCCTTTGTTTCGCCAATTCCATACCCAATCCCGATGGCGGCACTCATCTTACCGGTTTTCGCTCCGCCCTGACTCGCGCCATCAACCAATACGCCAAACAAAACGAGCTGCTCAAAGAAAAAGATCCCGCGATTTCCGGCGACGACGTTCGTGAAGGTCTTGTCTGTGTCCTGAGCATTAAACTTCCCAATCCACGCTTCGAATCCCAAACCAAAGTCAAATTGGTCAATACCGAAATTGACGGCCTCGTCTCCTCGATTGTTTACGACGGGCTGATGACCATCTTTGACACGACTCCATCAGTCGCCAAAAAGGTTGTCGAAAAAGCCCTGCTTGCGGCCCGCGCGCGCGAAGCGGCCCGCAAAGCCAGGGAAACCGTTCGCAAAGGTGCTCTTACCGGCGGCGGTCTGCCGGGCAAACTCGCCGATTGCTCGGACCGCGACCCGGCGAACACGGAACTCTATATCGTCGAGGGTGACTCCGCCGGCGGCTCGGCCAAACAAGGGCGCGACCGTAAATTCCAGGCTATCCTCCCCATCCGTGGCAAGCTCATCAACGTCGAGAAGGCCCGGCTCGACAAAGTGCTGCAGAATAACGAAATCCGGACCATGATCACCGCCGTGGGCACCGGTATCGGCGACGGCGATAGCGAAGGCGCCTTCAATCTCCAAAAGCTCCGCTATCACAAAATCATCATCATGACCGATGCCGACGTCGACGGCTCCCACATCCGCACACTGCTGCTCACCTTCTTTTACCGCCAGATGCCCGAGCTAGTGAAGCGCGGCTTCGTTTACATCGCCCAGCCGCCCCTCTATCAAATCGCCCGCAAAAAACGCGTTGAATACGTCGACGACGACGCCCAGCTCAACCGTATCCTCATCCAGCTCGGCACTGAAGAGGTCCGCCTGCGCAATATCCAGGACGACAAGGAAGTCTCGGAAAAGCAGCTCAACGAAATCCTCGAACTCCTCGAGGCCCTGGATAAATATGCCAACGGCCTCCGTCGCAAGGGCGGCGATTTTGCTGCTTACCTGGAAAAGCGCGATGCGAAATCCCACGACCTCCCCCAGCACCTCGTCAAGGTCCGACAGGGCAATGAGGAATCCGTGCATTATTTCCATGACAACGAGGCGCTCGCGAAATTTGCCGAGGAAAATCCCGACCTCAATCTCGGCCTTTCCGGCGAAGAGGAATCCGATACCTCCCTCGTGGAAAAGACCCGCAACGGTTTCACTCGCCGTGGGCACCACGAGGAACTCTACGAAAGCCAGGCCATCAAAGAGTTGCTCGATAAACTCGCCCGCAAAGGTCTCAGCATCGAGCATTACGCCGCTCAGGATAAACCCCTTTTCGAGCTCATCGAAGGCGAAGGCGAAAAACAACAGGTCCGGCCGCTCTTCTCCATCCCCGAAATCCTCTCCGGCATCAAAGAGGTCGGCCGGCGTGGGCTCCAGATTAAACGGTTCAAAGGCTTGGGTGAAATGAACCCCAAAGAGCTTTTTGAGACCACAATGAATCCTGCCCGGCGCAAGCTCCTGCGAATCGACCTCACCGACGCCGTCGAAGCCGAGGAGATGTTTACCAAGCTCATGGGCGAAGAAGTCGAGCCACGCCGCCAGTTCATCGAAGATAATGCCCTCAACGTGAGAAATCTCGATGTGTGATGCCGGTGCCCAATAATCCACTAATCCACACATCCATTAATCCAATTCCCTAATGCCTGACGATATCGAACCCAACGAACCGAACGGGACAAACGAGAATCCGCCCGGGAATGGCGGCAGCACGCCCCTGTTTGCCGCCAACGAGAAAATCGCGAAGGTCAATGTTGCCGACGAGATCAAGAACTCGTTCCTCGATTATTCGATGTCGGTCATCATTTCCCGCGCGCTCCCCGACGTGCGCGATGGCCTAAAACCTTCTCAGCGCCGCATCCTCTACGCGATGCATGAGTTGGGACTTTACGCTCCCAAGAAGCACATGAAGTGTGCTAAAATCTGCGGCGACACTTCTGGCAATTACCACCCTCACGGTGAAGCGGTCATCTACCCCACCCTCGTCCACATGGCCCAACCTTGGGCCATGCGCGAGCGCCTCGTCGATTCCCAGGGCAACTTCGGCTCCGTCGAAGGCGATCCCCCCGCCGCCATGCGTTATACCGAGGCCCGCCTCACTTCCCTCGGCGGCTCCCTCATGCAGGACATGGACAAAGACACCGTCGACTTTGTCCCCAATTACGACGAGCGGCTTACCGAGCCTACGGTTTTCCCTGCCGCTTTCCCCAACCTTCTCGTCAATGGCGGAACCGGCATCGCCGTCGGCATGGCCACCAACATGCCGCCCCATAACCTTGCCGAAATTATCGATGGCATTTGCGCCCAGATCGATAATCCGAATATCACTCTCAAGGAGTTGATGAAGCATGTGAAGGGGCCCGACTTTCCCACCGGCTGCATGATCTGTGGTCTCGAGGGTGTCAAGCAATACTTCACTACCGGTCGCGGCGCAATAAAAGTTCGCGGCAAAGTCGGCCTCGAACAGCTCAAAGGCGGCCGCGAGCAGATCGTCATCACCGAGATCCCTTTTAACGTAAACCGCGCTTTGCTCGTCGAGCGCATCGCCGATCTGGTGAACGAGAAGATCATCACCGACATCACCGCCGTTCGCGACGAATCCGACGAAAACACCCGGGTTGTCATTGAGATCAAGCGGGACGCGATTGCCAAGGTCGTCATCAATAACCTCTACAAGCATACCGCGCTTGAGACCAGTTTCGCCGTCAATTCCCTGGCGATCGATCATGGCCGGCCCAAGACCCTCGGTTTGAAGGACCTTATCGCTTGTTACATCGAGCATCGCCGCGAGGTCATTATCCGGCGCACCAAGTTCGAGTTGCGCAAAGCCGAGGAGCGAGCCGAAGCGCTCGAGGGTTACTTGATCGCTTTGTCGAATCTCGACGAGTTCATCCGCATCATCCGGAGTTCCGCCACCCGTGACGAGGCTCGGATTAAACTTCTCGCTTTCGATTTCACCCGTGCTCAGGTCGAGAAACTTGGCATCCTCATCCGCAATGAAGTCCGCCTCGTCAACGGCCGGTATTCCTTCAGCGAAGCCCAGGCGGATGCCATTCTCGAACTGCGCCTCTACCAATTGACCGGCCTTGAAATCGACAAGGTCCGCGCTGAATACCGCGCTTTGCTCGAACGCATCAAGGACCTCCTTGACATTCTCGCGCGGGAATCACGCGTCCTCGAAATCATCAAAAACGAGCTCCTGGCCATAAAAGCCAAATACGCGACCCCGCGTCTCACCGAGTTGGTGCCTGACGAAGGTGAGATTGCAATCGAAGATCTCATTGCCAATGAAGGCGTCATCATCACGCTCACGCATAGTGGTTTGATTAAGCGCACCAACGTCAGTTCCTATCGCGCGCAGCGCCGCGGCGGCAAAGGCGTTATCGGCATGGCCACGCGCGAAGGCGCCACCGAAGAGGACCACGATTTTATCGAGCATCTCTTCACGGCAAGCACGCACGATCACCTGATGTTCTTCACCAACCTGGGGCGTGTCTACGTCGAGCGCGTGCACGAGATCCCGGACATGGGCCGCGCTTCCAAGGGCCGCAGCATCGCCAATCTGCTCGAACTCAAGCAGAGCGAGACGGTGGCCGCCATGATTCGCATCGAGGCCAAGTCCGGCGCCAATAAAGAAGATACGACCTGGGAACAGGAAGGGTTCCTGTTCTTCGCCACCCAACAGGGCACGGTAAAGAAAACCCCGCTCGCCGATTTCGCCAATGTCCGCAAAGGGGGCATCATTGCCATTGGCATCGAACCGGGCGATACGTTAATCGACGTCAAACTGACCACCGGGCGCGATCAGGTTGTCCTGATTACCCATGAGGGCATGAGCATCCGATTTTCGGAGGAGGATGTTCGTGCCATGGGCCGCCCCGCCGCCGGTGTTCGCGGCATCAGCCTCGAAACCAGCGATCGCGTCGTTGCTCTTTCGGTGGTCGTGGCCGATGCAACCCTGCTGGTCGCCGGCGAAAACGGCGTCGGCAAACGTACGCCCTTCGACATAATCCTGGAAGATGGCCGGGTCGAACCGGTTTACCGGCTGCAATCCCGCGGTGGCAAGGGCATCATCACCATGAAGACCACCGCGAAGACCGGTGGGGTTGCCGGCGCGCTTAGCGTTCGCGAGCATGACGAAATCATGCTCATCACCTCGAGCGGTCAAATGGTCCGTACCTTCGTCAAAGATATCCGCGAGGCGGGTCGTAATACCCAGGGCGTCAAGCTCATCGACCTTGCTGAGGGAGACAAACTGCAAGCCATCGCGCCCGTGATTAGCGAACAGGAAGAGGACGCAGCCTCTACCGAAACCGCCCAAGCCTGAGAGCTGGCAAAATGCTGATGGAGCCGAGCAGTTCTCGCTCCCAGCAGCCGGAATGGTGCGTGCGCAGAAGGCCCGTATTAAAAAAGATACGAGACCCCGAATATTGGCCCGAACGCATTCACTCCCAAGTTATGCTTTCCTGTGTTCGCGTTCGAGATGTGCTGATATCGAAACTCCATATTAAACGTCCAGCGATCGTCGAGCAAATAACGCATCCCAACCCCAATCTCCAAATTGAAGTTGAACGGCTGCCCATCGATTTTATGACTGATATCCGTTGTAACCATTCCCAGTCCGCCCTGAACAAATGGCAGCACTCGACTTTGCGGTTGCACAAAATTATACCGCCCCCATAGCGTGCCGCCGGCAATGTAACTGCCCTCACCCACAAAAATCCAGTTGCCTAGTAATTCTCCGAGTAACTCGAAATTGCCTCGCCAAAAGCCTTCGCCGTGAACGTCGCTAAGCATGTAGCCGTACTGGATCTCCGTCATGGTGTAGTTGATCGTGGGGCGATGCCCGAGGGCGATTACCGGCGAAAACATGACGCCGCTGCTTAAGTTCACTTCACTCCGGCCGTATTGAAACCAAAGGTTGGTGGACACGTCCGCCAGAAAGCTCGGCTGGTCCAGTGCCGGCTTGTAAACCGCAGTTTCCTGTTGGCCTAGTGCAAATTGCCCGCTTAAGAATAAAAAAAGTGCCCAACCTGCGCGTGACAGTGTGCTCATCGGAATAGGTCTCAGCTAATGAGGGCATACAGTGTACCAGGAAGATCAAAAGCGCAAATAAGAGACCCTCTTTCCTCGCAGGAGCTGCGAGGTCACCCGGGTTCCGATATCGCTTCGACCGTCGTGCTTTCCTTTACCGCAAACCGATCGTGGGTGGGGGAGGGGATTGATGCAGAATGTCATCCAGCACGCTGGTGACTTGTTGCGCGCGTTCAGTGCAGGATTCGAGCGACTCGGGAATCTGCCACGAGATGCTTTGTGGCACTTGGGTCAGGTAATCCATTCCCGCCTGATGAGCGACGCGACGCAAGAACTGCTCTGCTTTGGCCGCTTCAAGGCTTCCATGACTTTTCTCGTTCACCAATCCCACCACGGCTCCTTCGCGGTCGCCTCGATCGGTTACCCACGTATGTACCCAGGATTGCACTTGTACCCCAAGATCGCCTTCGGGTGGCAAAGCGAAAATAACCAGGTCTGCTGCTGTGGCCCGTCGGCGTGCGTTCTCTGCGGACACGGGTTCCTGCAGCTTGCCGGTTTCCCACCAACTAATGTCAAATTCCGAATCCTGCCAAAACCGTTGCACCAGCTGATCGCAGAAGATCATTGCCGCCTCGCGCGTGTCTTGAGTGTCGTATATCACCACAACAGACCAAACGGCTTTAACCGCTTTCATATGCTTGCTCCAGTCGATTAGAGAAGGAGAACCGGTCTCGTCGGTGCTATCGCCGGCATGCTTCCCTTCATTAGAAACATCCACCTTTTGGTGCGGAAAGCAAGGAGAAGTTAATCACCTGAAATAATGGGTAAGAACGCGGCCTCACCCGTCCCAAACCTGTGTCGTAACATCTTCGCCAAAGCGCATTATCCCGCCTTAACGGATTCAAACGTCGGTGCCAACTCCCATGCCGGTCGGATTTCATCATCAACTGAGGTCAACGCCGCATGACGGAGGAATTGGCGTTCGGCGAAAATCCCGATCATGGCGGCGTTGTCCGTGCAAAACTCGCGTTCCGCCAATCTCAGTTTCAACCGGTGATGAGCGCATTCGGCAGCCAGTTGCTCGCGCAAAGTCCGATTACAGGTAACGCCACCTGACGCGGTAATACAGGCAACGCCGAGTCGCCGAGTCGCACGAACGGTTTTGGTCACGAGGACTTCTACGATGGCGTTCTGCACACTGGCACACAAATCCTGCAGGCCCCGGTGATTGTCAGCCAGGCCGGGATGATCGCGAAGAAAGTAACGAACCGAAGTTTTCAGCCCGCTAAAGCTGAAATCATCGTGCGGTTCGTTGAGCATTGGCCTCGGGAATTGGAACGACCGCGGATTGCCGTGCGTGGCCAGGCGATCGATTTCCGGCCCGGCGGGGTACGGCAGCCCAAGCATTTTGCCGACCTTGTCAAAGCACTCTCCAGCCGCATCATCGACCGTCGATCCGAGCAGCCGATGTTGGAACTCGCTAAGCACGTGGACCAACATGGTATGGCCGCCGCTGACAACCAGCGACACGTTAGGCTCAAATTGTGAACTCACTCCCTCTGCGGTCCGGATCCAGGGAGAGTACAGGTGAGCTTCGTGGTGATGAACGCCCATGAATGGCCGGCGCAATGCGAAGGCAATACTTTGCGCCGCTCTGAACCCAACCAGCAATGCGCCCGGAAGACCGGGGCCTTGCGTTGCCGCGACTGCTTCAAGCTCGGCGGTCGAGGTCCGCGCCTGCTCCAAAGCCGTGCGCGTCACCGGGATCAAATTCTTCAAGTGTTCGCGCGCCGCCAGTTCCGGCACGACACCACCATATTCAGCATGCAAACGGACTTGGGAAGAAACAATGTTGGAAAGCACCCGGCCTTGATGGACCACCGCCGCACTGGTTTCATCACAAGAGGTTTCCAGTGCCAGGAGCACAGTAAGTCGAGCAGGGCCTTACTTGGCGTCAACCGTCTTGTGGTCTCCTTTAGCCAAACGCTCGTCAGCGACCGGCGCCCGCTGCGTGAAGAGCTCAATGCCTTTCAGCAAGTCCATCGCGCGTTCCAGCTGGATATCCTGCACTTGGCTGACGCGTTCGCGTTCCTTTTCCGGCAAGCTTTCCAGCCCGCCGGGCGCGCGTTGAAGCTGGATATCATGGTCTTCCTGCTCGCTCATTGGCACCAGGATATTCGGTGTGATGCCTTCTTCGTGAATGACTTTGTGGCTGGGCGTGTAATACTTGGCTGTGGTCAGGCGGAGAGCAGACCCGTCTCGCAATGGCAGGATGCTTTGCACCGAACCTTTCCCGAATGTCTTTTCGCCCAGGATAATCCCGCGGTCGAGATCCTGCAGACAACCTGCCACAATCTCAGAAGCGCTGGCGCTGCCCAGGTTGACCAGCACGACGAGGGGCATGCCGTGTAATTCGTCGCCCCGTCCCATCGCCCGCCGTTCCGTATTCTGCGCCGGATCCCGGCCCTCCGTGGTCACGATTTTGGTTCCGCGGGGCAGGAATTTTTCACAGACATCGACCGCTTGCTCAAGGAGTCCGCCGGGGTTCCAGCGCAAATCCAGAATCATACCCTGCATCCCTTCCTTCTTCAGTCTCCCCAGGGCGGTTTCAAGATCATCGCTGGTCTTTTCGCCAAATTGCACCAGGCGCACATAACCAATCTTGTTCTCGCTCAAAGGAAATTCTTTCTTCCCATTAATATCTTTGACCATATCAATAGGTATAACCGAGCGCTTCAGGTTAAAGTCCTTCATCTGGCTAGTGGCCGGGCGGATGATAGTCAAACGGACGTCGCTATCCGGCTCGCCGCGGAGCAGCTTGACCGCGTCCGGAAGGCTCATTTTCTCGGTGCTTTTGCTGTCGATGCGGATGATGCGATCACCAGTCATGATCCCGGCTTTAAAGCCAGGGCTTTCATCCATCGGGGCGATAACCGTGATGAAATTGTCTTTCATGGAGATAACGATGCCCAGTCCGCCGAATGCCCCCTGGGTATCGTTCTGGAGCTCTTTATATTTATCCGCCTCCATGAATTCGCTATGTGGGTCCAGGGTATTCAGCATGCCTTTGAGCGCACCGTATACCAAATCGTGATAGGTTAGATTCTGGCCGTCGACATAGTCTTTGCGCACCCTTTCCATGACTGTGGAGAAGAGCTCAAGGCTGGGGTAGGGGGAATCCTTGTCCGCTGCCTGCGCCGTGCTGAAATACAGCCGCGCCCCAATCAGCAGGTTTGCGGTCAATGCCAGGATTACTGCCCCGTAGATCACTCGTCTTTTCATAAATGCAGCCACCATCAATCTGCCCTGACAATACGGGCGATATCGCTGGTTTGCAAGGCGTGCCGGGAAAGGAAGGACTGAAGCACTAAATGTCTATCACAGGGCCACTCCCACCTTTTGGGCCTTGATCTGGAGGGCGTTTATGTCGTTCAACGCGAATGCGGGCACGGCTGTTGCCGGTGAGAACATTTAAGATGACGGAGACGAGCCAAATCACAACGGCGCCCAAGAAGGCTGACCGAAAGCTCGCGACATGGAAGTTCGGCGATAAGAGGGCGGATACCAAATAGAGCAATCCTGCATTAATGACCAGGGTGAAAAGGCCGAGCGTGACCAGCAGCACAGGTAAAGAGAGAAGCAGCAACACGGGGCGCACAACCGCGTTAAGAATTCCTAACAGAAGCGATGCCACCACCAGGTCGATCGGCCCTTTGTAATCGATGCCTCTCACCAGATATACGGCCAACAATACGGCCAATGTGTTAATCGCCCAGCTGTGAAGGAACTTTTTCACTGGACCCGCAACAGCGTGGCACTACTTCGCGCCTGGACAGCAGTATTAGTCAGGGCTGCGGGGACCAAAGCGAACTGACCAGGTCGAAGCGCGAAGGTATCCGCATGGCTTACAATGCTGAGTTCTCCCGCAATCACCCCCACAATCTGCATCCAGTCAGGTGAAAGTGGCACCTGTGCGCCAGCATCCACGCGAATGCATTCCACCGTGAACAGCGGATCCCGGACCAGTACCTGTCGCCGTACTGGACCGGCATCAGGGAACTGAGGGCGAATGACGTCGGGTTCGAAATCATTGAAATCAATGCTGGCCAGGGATTCCGCTACGTGCAGCGTCCGCGGTTTGCCGTCCAGACCCATGCGATTCCAGTCAAACACGCGATAGGTTGTATCTGAATTCTGTTGGATCTCGAAAATAACCAAACCAGCGCCAATAGCATGAACGCGTCCGCTCGGCAGGAACATCGCATCGCCGGCGCGTACTTTGATGCGATGAAAACAATCCGCGACGCTTCCGTCTGTCACTTTCTTTTCAAATTCCGCGCGAGTGACGCCGCGTCGCAAACCAACATAGAGTTCTGCGCCTGGCGCCGCATCCGCTATGTACCACATCTCGGTTTTGGGCTCACCCTTCAAGGTGGTAGCAAGCGCGGCCGGCGGGTGAACCTGAAGCGAGAGCTTGTCGACTGCATCCAGTAGCTTGATCAGCAAAGGGAACCGTGCCGGCGGAGCGTGGTTTGGGCCGAACAGTTCTTTCCCATAGCGCTCGATCAACCAATGTAGATCTTTTCCGGCCAGTGGGCCGGTTGCTATCCGGCTGACATCGCCTGGGCGATCGCTGATTTCCCACGACTCCCCGATAAGCGTGCCGGGAGGAACGTTCTTCTGATAGAGGTCTGCCAGTTTGCGGCCACCCCACACCCGTTCTTTAAGGATGGGTTCGAATGTTAGCGGATAAAGGTTGTTCGCCATCTGGGCTAAGCCTTCGACAGCGGAACGTTATTCGCGGGCTCTCCGTTGTTCTCCAAATAATGACCGAAGCTCCTGAACTTTGTGTAGCGGAGCTTCAAACGTTCCGGTGCGGGCAGCGCCAGCACCTGTTCCAAATGCTTCAATAGCGTGCCGCGCAGCGTCGCCGCCGTGGCTTCCGGGTCCGTGTGAGCGCCGCCGAGGGGTTCAGGTATTACTCCATCCACCAGATTCAATTCGAGAAGATGTTTCGCGGTAATTTTTAGAGCTTCGGCAGCTTTCGGTGCCGCCGACCGGTCTTTCCACAGAATTGCGGCACAGCCCTCGGGGCTAATCACCGAATAGTAGGCATTCTCCAGTATTAACACGCGGTCGGCCACGCCGATCCCCAGCGCGCCGCCCGAGCCGCCTTCGCCAATCACGGCGGCCAGGATCGGGACTTCAAAGAGCATCATTTCCCGAAGATTTACCGCAATGGCTTCCGCGATGTGCCGTTCCTCCGCGCCGATGCCTGGATAGGCGCCGGCTGTGTCTATCAGCGTGATGATCGGCAGCCGAAATTTATTTGCCAGGGACATCAGCCGCAGCGCCTTGCGGTAGCCTTCCGGATGCGCCGAGCCGAAATTGCGCAGGATATTTTCCTTCGTATCTCGCCCTTTCTGGGTACCAATCACCATGACTTTGTGCTGCCCAAGGCAAGCAAAACCCCCGACAACAGCCCGATCTTCAGCAAACAGGCGATCGCCATGCAGTTCATTGAAATCGGTGAAGGTCGAGGCAAGATAATCCAGGGTAAAGGGCCGTTTCGGGTGTCGCGCAATCTTGATTCGGTCCCAGGCGCTGAGGTTCAAAAAGATCTGACGTTTTGTTTCTTCGAGCTTTTTCTCGATTTGAGCAACCTCCTCCTCAAAGCTGATGCCCAGTGAGTGAGTCTCCGGATGCTTTTTCAAACGCTCAAGCTG
>CAZUVM010000117.1:0-8199 GCA_964623885.1 uncultured Verrucomicrobiota bacterium | reverse complement strand
TTCCACACGGCTGCGGAGGTCGCCCTGGTGGAGTCGCGTACGGATGCGTTGGCCAGGCTTAACGGTCTTTGCGTCGCGCAGAACGCGGCTGGTTTCGGCATCGAGAGTGATGGAATAACCGCGGGCCAGCACTTGTTCCGGACCAAGGAGCCGCAGCCGGGCTTCCAACGGCCCGAGCCGATTGCGGGCATCGCTCAGGCGGTGGCGCGCGTGTTCGATCAAACGTCGTCCGATCTGATCGAGAAGAACGCGGCGCTGCCTCAAGATCAACGCTGGTCGAACGCGCGATAGCCGGGCTGCTAAATTCATCGAGGCGACGCTCTGTCGCCTGACTGCGGACCGCGCGCAGCGTTGCAAGGAAGCCTGCAGATCGTCCAATCGCTGGAGCCCATCTTCCAGGCGCCGGCGCGGATGCAGTCGCAGCAATCTCTTTTGAGCGTCCCGCGCGGTCGCCTGCTTGCTCTGCAGATGCTCGCGCACGAGTTGCCGCAGGCGGTCGGAAGCTTCGGCCAGAAACTGGCAACTCGAGAAAATGCCTTCGGTGATGATCTCGGCCGCTGCGCTGGGGGTTGCGGCGGGAAGGTCGGCGACAAAATCGCCGATGGTGAAATCGATTTCATGACCGACCGCTGACACGACCGGCAATGCCGATTCATAGATGGCACGGGCCACGATCTCTTCATTAAAGGCCCACAAATCCTCCAGGCTGCCACCGCCGCGGGTCACCAGGATCAGGTCCAGCGCCGATTCCGGAGAGCGGGAATGGTAGTCGTTCAGAAGTCTGATGGCGCGCGCGATCTCTGCGGCCGCGCCATCGCCCTGAACGCGGCAGGCGGCCAGGACGATTTCGAGCGAAGGATTGCGACGGCCCACGACATGGAGGACATCCCGTATGGCCGCACCCGTGGGCGAAGTCACGAGACCGATGCGTCGCGGATAGCGTGGCAAAGGCCGCTTGCGTTCGGAGGCGAACAGGCCCTCGGCTTTCAGGCGCGCCTTTAGTTTTTCAAAGGCGGCTTGCAGGGCTCCCAGGCCCTGCAGTTCGACGGCCGTCACCCGCATTTGGTATTGTCCGCGCGCTTCGTAAACCGTAATGCCGCCGCCCAGGACGACACGCCGGCCATCTTGCAATAACGACCGGTCGACTTGTGTTTCGCCGCGGAACAAGACGCAGCTTAAAGTTGCTCCGACGTCCTTGAGACTGAAATAGATGTGACCTGAGTTTTGCGCCTTGAGGTTAGTGATTTCGCCGCTGACCCAAACATGGCTGGCTTCTCTTTCGAGCAACCGCCGGATGTCCCAGGTCAGTTCGGAAACGGTCAAAACCTTACGCGTCGGTTCCACCGGGAACAGTTCGCCGAATTCCCATTGCGATTTTACCGGTCTGGACATCGCGAGCAGTAGAACATGATTTGGGGGGATTTTCAATTCGCGCAGAGCGGAGGCTGTTAAGTCCGGTTCGTTTAGCGGCAGCCTCGGGGCGGAATGCGTATTTTGGTTGGTAACGCGTGACGGTCGCCCTCGCCCCGCTTGCGGGGAGAGGGATTAAGGGAGAGGGTTCGAGTTATTGGGCTTTTACAGAAGGCTTTCGCGGCTGCTTCTTACCTAGTAGCGCCAGCGGCGGTGGAACGAATCGATTGTTTTCAACCTTTCCCATTAGCTGAAAGCAGCCTGTTCGCCGCTGCAACGCATGCCAAATCTCCCAGAGCATGCCATCGCGATTCTGACGCCACTGGTGATTCCAAAACCGCAGTTCCTCGATGCCCTGGGCTGCAAGAAACTCCTCGCTTACTCGATCGTGCTTTCTTTGCTGGGTCAGCCCGTGTTCTGAATCCGTCTAGCTCAATGACTAGCCGGGCCGCCGGGCAGAAAAAGTCGAGATAGTATCCGGCCAATGGATGCCGTCGCCTGAACTTGAATCCCGCAAATCGCCCGGCCTTGAGGCAGTTCCACAACTGCTGTTCTTCGCGGGTTTGATAGCGGTGCAGCCGACGCGCGTTCCCTGTTGGATTCACGCGATACAGCATCGGAAGTGTTTTTTTCAAAGACAAGTTTCTTTTCTACAACTCTTCTCATCGGGTGAGGTTTGATTCCTTCCGTGAACCAAGAAACAAAGGCTCCTTTCCCCCGCCCCCTCTCCTCCCGAGGAGGCGAGGGGAGTCAGCGCCGGGACTTTCGACAGGTTCATGGATCCAACGAGCGAAGTTCGCCTGGGCGGCATTTTCCTTCCCCAAACCCCTCACCCTCAGAGGGGCCTGAAGAGGCAACGCCTCGCGCTTGGGAGCAGCCGATCACGGCTTATGGGAATGGGCGTATTCGCAGAGCGCGCGAAGGTTTTCGGGCGGCGTATCACGCGGAACTTCGCAACCGGCGCCGACAATGAAACGCGAGCCAGCCTGGCGATGGCACTCTGCAATCGCCGACACCACCACCTCCGGAGTGCCGTTGCGCAGCACGGTTACCGGGTTCAGATTTCCCAGCAAAATCTGGTTCGAGCCCATTTTCTGTCTGCCTTCCGCGATAGGAGCGAGGGAATCGAGATCGACGATTTCGCAGTCAAGCTTGCCAATTTCTTCGAGAATGCGGCGCGTGTTGCCGCAGATATGCATTCGGACCTTCGCGCCAAGCGCGTGGATCCCGTCCACGAGTTTCTTTTCATAAGGCCAGACGAACTCGTTGTAGAATTGCGGACTAATTAACGACGCCGCGGCATCGCCGATGCCAATGACGTCGGCCCCGGCCTTGACCTGCTCGCGGGCAAAACTCAATTCCATTTCGATGACGAACGCGAACAGATCACGAACGAACACCGGGTCATCATAGAAATCGACCATGAGTGTATTGATGCCACGCAAGTCGGCGGCTTCCGCGATTGGCCCTTCCACCCAGCCTTCGATTACCTTCTCCTTCCCAATTCTCTCCTTGTAAAGGGCGACGGCCTTGATTCCATTGTGCATGCGGCCACCGCCAAGAGGGTCGGGGATTTTGAGGATGGCCAGCTTCGTTTTGTCGGCGAGCAGCGCCTTGTCTTCAACAATTGCCACGGGCTGCTGGTCGAAGTACTGCACGGTTGCACCGCAATCGGCGGCTTCTCGCGCCGGATCCGACATGGTATTGACGTAATCAAAGCCAAATATCTCAGCCGTGCGGATTTGGCCTTCGACCATGACCCGGTAATTGGTGCAATAATCGCGATAACGGGCGCCGATTTGGGCGGCGGCAAACATCATCATGATCGGCAACAGCGGAAGGCGGTCGACCGGTTCACCGGCCAGATGGGCAAAAACTCGTTCGCGACTGGTCATGAGAAAGTAGCCCGGGGCTGGGTGGTTGTCCGCAATGACCCTGGTGTAGCGCAGGTTTCCAATCTGCGGCGACCGGCTTTCGCTCGAACTGTATGCCGCCTGCGACCCCCAGCGTTCGCAGGCTGGGAAGCCTGCGATACAGCAGGCTCGGAGGCCTGCGCTACAGCAGGAACAGGCTCGGAATCGGTTCGGAGGCCTGCGCTACAGGGTCGGGGCACGTTCGAGGAAAGCCGCAAAGAATTACCCGTGCTCCGCTAAGCGACGGCGGCGGCTTTCTTTGCCAAAGCGACAGCGCCGACGGCGTTTTCACTGAAACCGTCGGCGCCTATATCTTCAGCAAATTTCTGAGTAATGGGGGCGCCGCCGATCAGCACTTTTACTTTGTCCCGCACGCCAGCTTGTTTCAGCGCTTCGATGGTGGTCCGCATCGACGGCATCGTGGTCGTCAACAGGGCTGACATGGCCACGATGTTGGCGTTCTTCTCCTTCACCGTTGCGATGAATTTCTCGGGCGGGACATTCACGCCCAGGTCGAAAACCTCGAATCCGCCGCCTTCGAGCAGAGCAGCCACCAGGTTCTTGCCGATATCGTGCAGGTCGCCTTTGACCGTGCCAATGGCGACGCGGCCAACCGGTTCAGCACCGCGGGCCGTAAGCAAAGGCCGTATCAGGTCCAGTGCCGCCTTCATCGCGCGGGCTGAAATCAACAATTCAGGAACAAAATATTCGCTGCATTCAAAACGCCGGCCAACTTCATCCATGGCAGGGACCATGTAATCGTTGACCAGTTTCAGCGGGTCTATTCCTTCAGCAAGGGCTTGTTTTGTGAGGTCGTGTGCGGCTTTGGCATCGCCACTGACTACTGCTTCATGAAGTTGTTTAAGATCGGGCATGGAGGGCCTTTCGATATATGTGCCGTTGCACGGAACATATGTAAGTTTAAAACAGCTCTCCATGTCAACAATATCAAGACAATTAATAAATGCCTTTAGTCATGCTTCAGTTCGATTGGCTCGGTCCACGCTTCTTTCGTTTCGAGATACTTGATCACGAACGCCTGAAGTTCAGCCGTATCAGCCGTCAGAACGATCGGACGGTCTTCCGGTTTGTCTTTCGTCTTGGGAACTTCGTGGCGGAGAGATTTTGGATTTGTGCTCAGGAGATCGCGCAACCAGCCATGGTCGAGTGCCGCCAGCTTCGCATTCGGTGAAAGTGTTACGACGCGCAGCAGCAGGTGGGAAGGGATCGGCGGTGGTTGGACATCCGTGCTGGCATCCGGCGCGTATAAGTCCAGGAACGATTGCCCATGCAACTTAAAGACATGTGCCTGCATGACCTTCGTGCTGGAGTTGTCAGACACGGTAAGCTGGTACCCGTTAGCGTCTGACTTTTCGAATTTCCAATGCTCAGGTTGGTCTGAGATCTTGGTCCAACTACCGAGCAAACCTGGCTCAAATGTCAGATCTTTTTCGTTGTAGTACGGGTAAACCGATATGACCAGGCAGCCTGAAAAGAGTAGTGCCAGACCGCCGAGTGCAGCGACTAGTGACGTTTTTGTTTTCATAGGCGTTTTGCTTTGGTTTTTTGCATTCCGAACGAGCTCAGAATAAGCAAAAGAGCGGCCGGGCACGAATCGATAATTTTAATTGTCTATCGATTGGAATGAATACGACTAACTGCGACAGGAAAACCGTCTGGCTGGCAGGATTCGTCAGGCCGAGCGATCGGAGTGCAAAAGAATGCTGCTCACCTCCGGCAGAGCCTTAATGCCCTCTTTGGCGAAGATAACCCCGATGACGATGCCGCCTAATTCAAGTACGCGTTCGGAAATAGGTGCCAAGTCTTCGCCGAACTTTCTCATGGCGATGCCGGCTTCGCCAATGAAGCCCCAGAACCGGTCAATGTCGCCGGTTTTCTTGTGCAGTTCGCCCTGCATGGCTTCGAGCCGGCGAAGCAAGCGGCGGCGATGCTCGTCCGACAACAACGTGCTGCTGCGGATCAGGTCCCTCAGTTCAACAATAAGGTCCTGAAGCCGCTTGAACTCGGGTTCCGGAAACTCATACACCGACAGGCGAGAGAATAGGGCCATGTACTCTTCCGTCTTGGCATCGAAATAACCCCGAGAATATCGGCTGGTGAGCTCCGCTCGGACGGTTTCGCGCAAGTGGTTAAAATAGGCAACCACTTTGGCGACGTTCTGATGCTTTTGCGGCCCAAGTTCAGGGAAAGGTTCCAGCTTGGCATCGCGTGCGGTCGCGAAGGCCCTCAGGATACTTAACGCTTCAACGTAATCACTGTGATGATCGATGAGTTGGCGGGCGTGCCCGTCAAAGCGTTCGAACTCAGTGCTAAGGGCGGCCAGACCTTCGGTGTTGTCGGAAGGCAACCCTTGCAACAGTTTGGGCGGAAAAAAAGCGGTTTTCATCTCGTACGACGCAAAGTTTTAATTGTCAGGCTGGGAACCGGAAACTCAGTGCGAAACTCACCAAACCTGGCAGAACGCAAATCTGCAGCACTCGAAAGTATATCTCTGCGGCGGGTTAGGGGGCAATCCTTCTTGCGGCTCAATCCTCGAAACACTGGCGCTGGGAGGTGCAAGCGCCTGGGCCTACTTGCTTATCGTCTGGACCAGTTTCGGAAGAAGTGCAGTTGCACCAGAAATGGCGCGCGTGCCCGAACTGCTCGTCCGGCTCTTCGGGATTGGCTTGCGCCAGAGCCGGAATATACATCGATTTGGTTCGAAGGTGCTTGCAGAGCGGGACGGAATTCTTCATAAGCGTGGCCCTTTTTTACGCAACGAGTTGCTGCAAAGTGCGGTGAATCAAGGCCCGTGCGATCGGAATTTTATAAGCATTTCCCGATAAGCCATGGGCATTTTCGAGAATGAGGTCAGCGGCCTTATTCGCTGTGGATTCGTCGACCGATTTGCCTTCCAGGAATTGATTGGCGGCTTGAACTTGGTAAGGCACGTTCGCAACAGCGCCCAGCACAATCCGGGCCTGGCTAAGCTTTCCACCGTTCACTTTCGCTGCGGCGGCACAACTTACCAGCGCCCAATCGAAAACTGCTTTCTCGCTGACTTGCAGGTAAGAGCTGCGTCGCGCGGTTGACGGAATCTCCACTTTGAGGATCAAGTCAGATGGATCGAGCGAATGATGGGCAGTCGGGTTGTCCCATGCTTTGGCGTAAAGCTCGGCGATGGTCATTCGCTGAGTTTTATCTCCATGTTGCACGAGTACCGCGGCATCCAATGCCGCCAGGATAATCGAGAGGTTCGACACTACCGGGCTGATGCAGGTGTTGCCGGTAAAAAGGCTGTGATACTTGTTTTCATCGTGCCGCGCGTAGCACATGTCCCCGCCTTTTTTGAGGCAAAGCACATCGCGATGCCGGTAATACCAGCAGCGGGAATGTTGCGCGAGGTTACCACCAACGGTAGCCACATTACGAATTTGCCGTGAACCGACTTCCGCGGCCGCCTGCTGCAGACCTGGAAAAACTTTGAGCACTTCGGGATGATCCTCGAGTTGTGCGATAGTGACGTTCGCGCCGATGGTCCAAGCCTGGTCGCCAGCCTCAATTTTGTTCAACCCCGGCAAGACTTTTACATTCACCAGCACCTTGGGCTCGGTGATGTATTCCTTCATTTCGTTGAGCAAATCAATGCCGCCCGCCAAATAGCGGCCGTTATTACTCGCCAACTCTCGAGCGCTGGCAGGTGAAGTCGCAGTGGCGTATTGGAAAGGTTTCATGGGATTAAGCTACTTTCACTTTGCCTAGCGCAGCGAGCACGCGAGCCGGGGTAATCGGCAGCGTGCTGACGCGAACACCCAACGCATTGGCGACGGCATTGGCGATAGCCGCGGCAGTCGGAATCGTCACCGGCTCGCCAATCCCGATGACTCCACGTTCGGGCATGTCCAGGAAAACCACATCGATTTCAGGAATGTCGCCCAGGGCAGTGAGCTTATAGGTTTCGAAGTTTGGATTCAAAACCACGCCCGAGGTTCGATCCATGATGCGCTCTTCATAGAGGGCATAGCCCATCCCCATGATAATGCCGCCATTGGCCTGGCTCTCGGCTGTCAGTTTACTCACCACCAGGCCGCAATCCTGTACGCAAGTGATTTTCTTTACCTTCACGAACCCCGTGTCGGTGTCGACATCGACTTCAGCGAACTGGACGCCGCCGACGCCGTTCGAAGAGAGTCCCTCCTGCCAGCGGCCTTGAACCACGAGCGGATTCACGCCGAGCTTCTTGCAAGCGTCCTTCCAATTCGCTCCACGCGCGTCGGCAACACCCGTCTGCTTCTGCAATTCGTCGACGGCTTTGGTACAGACGTCATAAATCGCGGGCGAGACGGATGCGCAAGTCGTGCTGCCGCCGCTGCCGCCTGACGGCGGAAATCGGGTATCACCGATGTGCACTTTGATTTGCTCCAGCGGGAGACCCAGCATCTCGGCGGCTACGGCGGCAATGACGGTTTTCGTCCCCGTGCCGATATCCTGCGTACCGCAGCGAATCTCGGCGGTACCGTCCGGGTTGATTTGCGCCTCAGCCTGGGTGCCGCGTCCGCCGCCGCCCCAGGTTGCTCCCGCGCATCCAACGCCGGTTTTGACCGGTCCTGGTGAGCTGCCGGGTTTTTTGTACTTCGCTTTCCAACCGAAGCGCTCGGCTGCCAGTTGATATTCTTTGCGGCGAACCTCGGAACGATCATTTTTGATCCGGAACTCGACCGGGTCGATGTTCATTTTGACCGCGAGTTCGTCCATGATCGACTCCATGCCGAACGAAGCGGGCGGGTGACCTGGAGCTCGGAACGCTCTTGCGGAACCGGCGTCTACGGCAACCGAGGCTTGTTTCACCCTCTGATTGGGCACTTCGTAGATGTAT
>CAZUVM010000116.1:0-17460 GCA_964623885.1 uncultured Verrucomicrobiota bacterium | reverse complement strand
CAACGTGAACTCGATGGCGGGCAACCTTACCGCCCAGGTTCGTAACATCGCCGAAGTGACCACGGCGGTGGCTAATGGCGATTTGTCCAAGAAGATCACGGTCGACGTAAAAGGCGAAATTCTCCAGCTCAAGAACACCATCAATACCATGGTGGATCAGCTCTCGTCGTTTGCAGCAGAAGTTACCCGCGTGGCGCGCGAGGTAGGCACCGAAGGGAAGCTCGGCGGCCAGGCCGAAGTGCGTGGCGTCGCCGGGACGTGGAAGGACCTCACGGACAACGTGAATTTCATGGCCGGCAATCTTACTTCTCAGGTCCGTAACATCGCTGAAGTAACAACGGCGGTTGCCAATGGCGACTTGTCGAAGAAGATCACGGTCAATGTCAAAGGCGAAATCCTCGAGCTCAAGAACACTATCAATACCATGGTGGATCAGCTCTCCTCATTCGCCGCGGAAGTAACGCGTGTCGCCCGCGAGGTGGGCACGGAAGGAAAACTGGGCGGGCAGGCTGACGTAAAAGGCGTAGCCGGCACGTGGAAAGACCTGACCGATTCGGTGAACTCGATGGCCGGCAACCTTACGGCCCAGGTGCGCAATATCGCGGAAGTAACCACCGCTGTGGCCAATGGCGATCTTTCCAAGAAGATCACCGTCGACGTTAAAGGGGAAATCCTGGAACTGAAGAACACGATCAACACGATGATGGTCGACCAGCTCCGGTCGTTCGCTTCGGAAGTTACGCGTGTGGCGCGCGAGGTGGGCACCGAAGGAAAACTCGGCGGCCAGGCGGAAGTGAAAGGCGTAGCCGGCACGTGGAAAGACCTGACGGATTCTGTGAACTCCATGGCCGGAAACCTTACGGCCCAGGTCCGCAATATCGCCGATGTGACTACGGCGGTTGCCAATGGCGATTTGTCCAAGAAGATCACGGTCGATGTCAAAGGCGAAATCCTGCAGCTCAAGGACACCATCAATACAATGGTGGACCAGCTCCGCTCGTTTGCGACAGAAGTGACCCGTGTCGCGCGCGAAGTCGGCACGGAAGGCAAGCTGGGTGGCCAGGCCCAGGTGCGTGGCGTGGCCGGCACCTGGAAAGACCTAACCGATTCAGTCAACTCGATGGCGTCCAACCTGACCGCCCAGGTGCGTAACATCGCCGAAGTGACGACCGCCATCGCCACCGGCGATCTATCCAAGAAGATCACCGTCGATGTCCGCGGCGAAATTCTCCAACTCAAGGACACGATCAATACGATGGTGGACCAGCTCTCGTCGTTTGCGGCGGAAGTGACTCGTGTGGCGCGCGAAGTCGGCACCGAAGGCAAACTGGGCGGCCAGGCGGAAGTGCGCGGCGTGGCCGGCACCTGGAAGGACCTCACCGATTCGGTCAACTCGATGGCTTCGAACCTCACCGGCCAGGTCCGTAACATCGCCGCTGTCACCACGGCGGTGGCGACCGGTGACCTGTCCAAGAAGATCACCGTCGATGTCAAAGGCGAAATCCTCGAGCTGAAGAACACCGTCAACACGATGGTGGACCAGCTCTCATCGTTTGCGGCAGAAGTAACGCGCGTGGCGCGCGAGGTCGGCACCGAAGGCAAACTGGGCGGCCAGGCGGAAGTGCGCGGCGTGGCCGGCACCTGGAAAGACCTGACCGACTCGGTGAACTCGATGGCTTCGAACCTGACCGGCCAGGTCCGTAATATCGCCGCGGTGACCACTGCGGTTGCCAACGGCGACCTCTCCAAGAAGATCACCGTCGATGTCAAAGGTGAAATCCTGGAACTGAAAGACACCATCAATACGATGGTCGATCAGTTGCGTTCGTTTGCCTCGGAAGTCACCCGTGTCGCGCGCGAAGTCGGCAGCGAAGGCAAACTCGGTGGACAGGCCGACGTCCGCGGTCTCGCCGGTGTTTGGAAGGACCTCACTGACAATGTCAATTTCATGGCGTCCAACCTGACGACCCAGGTCCGCAATATCGCCGCGGTGACCACCGCGGTTGCCAACGGCGACCTCACCAAGAAGATCACGGTCGATGTCCGGGGCGAAATCTTAGAGCTGAAGAACACCGTCAACACGATGGTGGATCAGCTTTCATCGTTCGCAGATGAAGTGACCCGTGTCGCGCGCGAGGTGGGCACCGAAGGCAAGCTCGGCGGCCAGGCCCAGGTCAAAGGTGTCTCCGGCACCTGGAAGGACCTTACCGACAACGTCAATTTCATGGCATCCAACCTGACCAATCAGGTGCGTGGTATCGCCAAAGTCGTGACCGCTGTCGCCAACGGCGATCTCAAACGCAAGCTGCTGGTCGAAGCCAAAGGCGAAATCGCCGAGCTGGCCGATACCATCAACAGCATGATCGACACGCTGGCTACCTTCGCCGACCAGGTCACCACCGTGGCGCGCGAAGTCGGTGTCGAAGGAAAACTGGGCGGCCAGGCCAGTGTGCCCGGCGCTGCCGGCACCTGGAAGGACCTGACCGATAACGTCAATCAGTTGGCCGCTAATCTGACGACCCAGGTCCGCGCCATCGCCGATGTGGCCACTGCGGTCACCAAGGGCGATCTCACCCGGTCCATCCAGGTTGATGCCAGCGGCGAAGTCGCCGCTCTGAAAGACAACATCAACGAGATGATTCGTAACCTGAAGGATACGACCATCAAGAACAACGAGCAGGATTGGCTCAAGACCAACCTCGCGAAATTCACCCGCATGCTTCAGGGCCAAAAGGACATGCTCACCGTCGGCAAACTCATCCTGTCGGAACTGGCTCCCGTCGTCTCCGCGCAGCACGGGGTGTTCTACGTCATGGAAACCTCCAAGGAAGAACCGATTGAGGGCGGTGAACACGATAACGAGGCTTATCTGAAATTGCTCGCGAGCTACGCTTTCCGCAGCCGCAAGAATGTCGGCAACCGTTTCGCCCTTGGCGAAGGGTTGGTGGGCCAGGCTGCACTCGAAAAAGAGCGCATTTTGATCACCAACGCGCCCGAGGATTACGTCGCCATTACCTCCGGTCTCGGCCAAGCCAAGCCGGCCAACATTATTGTCTTGCCGGTGCTCTTCGAAGGCCAGGTCAAGGCAGTCATGGAGCTATCGTCGTTCGAGCGGTTCAGCCCGATTCACCAGGCGTTCCTTGACCAACTTGTCGAGTCGATCGGCATCGTGCTCAATACGATCGAAGCCAACACCCGAACCGAGGACTTGCTCAAGCAGTCGCAATCACTGGCCAAAGAGCTCCAAAGCCGCCAGGAAGAATTGCAGCAAACCAACCTCGAACTGCAGGACAAGGCCAAGCTGCTCGCCGAACAGAACGCCGAAGTCGAACGCAAGAACAGCGAAGTAGAGCAAGCGCGACAGGCCCTCGAAGAGAAAGCGGAGCAGCTCGCCATCACTTCGAAGTACAAATCCGAGTTCATGGCCAACATGTCGCACGAGTTGCGCACGCCGCTCAACAGCTTGCTCATTCTCGCCGACCAACTCGGCCAGAACCCGGAAGGCAACCTCATCCCGAAACAAGTCGAGTTTGCCCGGACTATTCACGCTTCCGGCAATGATCTTCTCAGCCTGATCAACGATATCCTCGACCTGTCCAAGATCGAATCGGGCACCGTCACGGTGGATATCGCGGCGTTGCGATTCCGGGATTTGCAGGATTACGTCGATCGCACGTTCCGTCACGTGGCCGAATCCAAAAACCTTGACTTCGCGATCGAAATGGACCCGGACCTGCCGGCCAACATGTTTACCGATTCTCAGCGCCTCGAGCAGGTCATTCGTAACCTGCTTTCCAACGCCTTCAAATTCACCGAAAAGGGCCAGGTTGTTCTTAACATCTCCCACGTCACCGAGGGCTGGAACCCGGACAACGAGGTGCTCAATCACGCCCGGTCGGTCATCGCCTTCTCGGTCAGCGATACGGGTATCGGCATCGCGCCCGAGAAACAGCAGATCATCTTCGAACCGTTCCAGCAGGCCGATGGCAGCACCAGCCGCAAATACGGCGGCACTGGACTTGGTCTGGCGATCAGCCGCGAAATCGCGCGCATGCTCGGTGGCGAAATCCGACTGGCCAGCGCGCTGGGGCAGGGCAGCACCTTCACATTGTTCCTGCCGCAGACACACATCCCCATGCGCACAGTGCGCAAGGAGAGCAGTCCTGTTCGCACGGCGGCTCGCCCTGCCTCCGGTGATGACCAGCTCCCGGTTGAAACTTCGACCACTGCTGGCATGCCCGAGGAAATCGTCCTTGAAGACGATCGCGGCCGCATCGGCATTAACGATCAGGTTCTGCTGATCGTTGAAGACGACCCGAACTACGCCCGTGTCTTGCTCGAAATGGCGCGTGAACAGGGTTTTAAGGCCGTGGTCGCCCAGCGCGGCGCCACGGCGCTGGCGCTCGCCCGCGATCTCAAGCCTTCCGCTGTCACGCTCGACCTCCACTTGCCAGACGTTGATGGCTGGCGCGTACTCGACCGTCTCAAACTCGATCTGGCTACACGCCACATTCCGGTTCACATTATCACCGTCGAACAGGATCCCGCGCCGGCGCTGAGCCAGGGCGCCTTGGGATTCGTCACTAAATCCCAAACCCGCGATTCGCTCAAGGCCGCTTTCCAGCAGCTCAAACAGTTCGTCCAGCGGCCGGTCAAGAACCTGCTCCTGGTTGAGGATGACGAAATCCAAACCATGAGCATTCGGGAGTTGATCGGCAATGGCGACGTTAAAACCACGGTTGTCGGCACCGGCAAGGACGCCATCCAAGCCATACATTCAGACAAATATGATTGCATGATCCTCGATCTGGGTTTGCCCGACATGTCCGGCGCCGAGTTGCTCGAACAGATCAAGAATTCGGTCGAATCACGCGCTCTGCCCGTGATCGTCTACACTGCGCGCGAATTGATTGCTGAAGAGGCTGCCAAGCTGCAAGCGCTGGCGGAGTCGATCCTCATCAAAGATGTGCGTTCGCCCGAGCGCCTGCTCGATGAGGCCTCGCTGTTGCTGCACCGCAATGTGGCGCAGTTGCCCGAACGCCAGCGCAAAATGATCGAACACCTGCACCAGGGCGTTCTGGAAGGCAAAAAAGTGCTGCTGGTCGACGACGATATCCGCAATATTTTTGCCATGACCAGCCTGCTCGAGCGCTTCAAGATGCGCGTGGTCTCGGTCGAAAACGGCAAGGACGCTATCAAGCTGTTGATGGAGCAGCGCGATATCGACATCGCGCTCATGGACATCATGCTTCCTATGATGGATGGCTACACCACTATACGCGCTATCCGCGATATCGCCGAATTCAAGGAGCTGCCCATCATCGCCGTCACTGCCAAGGCGATGAAAGGTGACCGCGAGAAATGCATTGCCGCCGGTGCTACGGATTACCTGTGCAAACCGGTCGAAGCCGAACAGCTCCGCTCAACGCTCCGCCTTTGGCTGCACCGCTAATGTTTCATGTCGGCCCGCGTACTGAACCAACCATCAGCAATTAAAATGAACCCTGAACCTCTGGCTGCTGCCGCAGGGACGATTCCGCCTGTTCCGATCGCGGTATCCGGCAATGGCGCACTCGACCCGCCCCGGGCCTTCAAGGCCAACATCCTGTTGGTCGACGACCGGGCGGATAAGCTTCTCGCCCTCGAGGCCATCCTCAGTTCGCTTAGCGCCAACCTGGTCAAGGCGCGTTCCGGTAAGGAAGCGCTGCGTCTGTTGCTCAATCAGGATTTCGCTGTGATCCTGCTCGACGTTTCCATGCCCGGCATGGATGGATTTGAAACTGCCGCGATGATTCGCCAACGCCCGCGCACCGAACACACGCCCATCATTTTCATCACCGCCATTGGCAACACCCAGGACCATATGGCCCAGGGTTATTCGCTGCGGGCGGTTGATTACCTGCATACGCCCATCATGCCAGAGGTGCTCCGGACCAAGGTTTCGGTTCTGATCGATTTGCATCGGCAGACCGAGTTGATCCGCCAGCAGAGCCAGCAAGTGACCGAGCTCAACCGGCAGCTCGAAGATCGCGTGAAGGCGCTCACGGCCCTCAATCAGGAGCTGGAAGCCTTCAATTACTCCATAGCTCATGACCTGCGCGCGCCCCTGCGTTCCATGGGCGGTTTCGCCCGCGCCTTGATGGAAGATGAGGCGCCCGTGATGAGCGAATCGGGCCGCGATTATGCCCAGCGTATCCTCCGATCCTCCGAATACATGGATAAACTGCTGCTCGGGATGCTCGCTTACAGCCGCCTGGCCCGCAGTGATATGCCTCCTCACATGGTCGACCTGGATGAGATCGCCAGTGAAACCCTTAGCCAGATCGAACGCGATATCCGCGAGCGCTCGGTCAAAATCGACGTGCGCGGACCCCTGGGCTGCGTCTGCGCTCATCCGGTCACGGTGCGCCAAATACTCGCAAATCTCATAGGCAACGGCCTGAAATTCTCCTCGACCGATCGCGAACCCGTCGTGCGCATTTTTACCACTCGTTCGCCGGGTTTTGTCCGTCTCTGGGTTGAAGACAACGGCATCGGGATTCCGGAGCAGTTTCACGAAAAGATCTTTGGCCTGTTTCAAAGGTTGCATGACGCCCAAACTTATCCCGGTACCGGCATCGGTCTGGCCCTTGTCCGCAAAGGCGCCGAACGCATGGGTGGCAGTGCCGGCGTCGAGTCCGAGGTCGGCCGCGGCAGCCGTTTTTGGGTCGAGTTGCCTGCCAGTGAAGGGGGAGTCAATGGCGGCTAAGATTCTTTACGTCGAGGATAGCCCCGACGATATCACGCTGCTCCAGCTCGCTTTCCGCAAAGGCGCTGTGCAGGCTCAATTGGAAGTCGCCACGGATGGCGAACAGGCCATCAAAGCGCTGAAAAATGGCGCCGCGGCTGTTACCGGCGTTGTCTTGCTCGATATGAAGCTACCCGGTCTTTCCGGATTGCAAGTGCTGTCCTGGATTCGCGAGCAACCCCATCTCAAACGCCTGCCGGTAATTATGTTCAGCTCTTCCTCGCTGCCGGCGGATATCAACCAGGCCTATGACTTTGGCGCCAATTCCTACCTCGTCAAGCCCGCTAGCCTAGATGGATTGATCGAGCTTGCTCGTACCATCGAACAGTATTGGCTTCGCCTCAATACACCTCCAACGGGTTCGGCATAGGTCCTATTCTGAATACTCCATTGGCGACTGCGCCCTTGTCGTGTAGCGCAGATTTCTAATCAATTTCTAATCCAATGCCACTAACTGGTCTGGTATACTGCGTGGGATCACTAGTATTGACCACGTTTGGCGGTTTGTTTAGTCTCGTGGCGCGTTATTAGAACGCGGGGTGGACCGGGGCGGCTGCTAGTTTGGCTGCTTGGCTGGGCGCGGGCTCGAGGGCTATAGGCGAGCCAGCCAGGTGGTTATGGGGGCCCGGCCAATTCGCCGCTGCAGGAACAAGGGTTGTACCTGCCGGTGCCCGCGTAGCCAGGCCCTTTGCGTGCGGAGGACTTGCCGGTTGGCACCAGGGGGGAGTGGAAGTTTCGGGGGTCCCGACCCGCTTTACAACGGTGCCGGAATCACGCACCTTTACCCCAAATGATCAGGGCAATTGCGTGTATTTTGTTCGTTTTGGGCACGGCCACCGCTCGAACCCAACCGGCGGCTCTCGCCCCCGATTTCAAGGAAGTCTATGATCTGGTTCGCGCTCATGTCTCGGGTTTGAGCGAAACGGAGCTCAACCGTATGGCTGTAGACGGTTTTATCGCGGCGCTGCGGCCCCGCGTAGCCCTCATCGGTGGCAGCACTAACGTCAATGAGTCCAGTGAAGCTCCCATCCTAAGCAAAGCCTTGCTGATGGATGGGCCGATTGCCTATTTGCGAGTGGCCAAAACGGATGCCAGCCTCCCCCAGGCCGTGCGCGAAGCCTGCCGGCTTATGTCCGCCACCAACAAACTGAACGGCGTCGTGCTGGATGTGCGCTATTGTGCGGGCAATGATTATGCCGCCGCCGCCAAGACCGTTGACTTGTTCTTGAAGCAGGAGCGCAAACTCCTGGACTGGGGGGATGGTGTGGTCAGCTCGAAAGAAAAAAGCGATGCGCTCGCTTTGCCGGTCGCTA
Source organism: uncultured Verrucomicrobiota bacterium (assembly GCA_964623885.1). Taxonomy (GTDB): domain Bacteria; phylum Verrucomicrobiota; class Verrucomicrobiia; order Limisphaerales; family UBA8199; genus CAZUVM01. Next base: position 9,360 of record CAZUVM010000116.1, on the reverse strand, counting down.
TTCTGGTCAATCATGAAACCATCGGCGCCCCGGAAGCACTGGCCGCCGCTTTGCGTGAAACCGGCACCGGGCTCATTCTCGGCTCGCCGACCGCTGGGCAAGCGACGATTTTTCAGGAGTATCCTTTAAGAAACGGCGACCGCCTGCGCATTGCGACTTCCCCCGTTCGCCTGGGAGACGGCTCGCCTTTATCACCCGCAGGCGTCAAACCCGATATCGCGGTGGACGTCAGCCCACAGGACGAACGCGCCTATTTTCTGGATGGCTTTAAGGAAATTGCTTCCGCCAACTTACCTTCAGGGTCGCGAGTTTCGCCCGGCACCCAGGCGTCCAGTACCAATCGTGTCCGGCGTCCCAAGTTCAATGAGGCCGAATTGGTGCGCGAACGCAAAGAAGGCTTTATTGGCGATGTTGAGACAGCCACAGGTGACACCGGCCTGGACGAAAAGCCCACAGTCCATGATCCGGCCCTGGCCCGCGCATTGGACGTCCTCAAGGGTCTGGCCCTTGTCCGCGCTGCTCACCGCTCGTGAATCCTCGATCGAGGCGGGTTCTCTGGCGTCTTCGGATTTTCGACGTTGACGATTTGGTTTTGGGGACCCAAGTTCACAAAGTTACAAGCATTGATGAAGACCGTATTGTTCATTTGCACCGGGAACGTTTGTCGCAGTCCAATGGCCGAAGGTCTATTTCGCGCGGCCACCCAGGGACGCAACAACTACAGTGTGCTTTCGGCCGGGTTGGGCGCTATGGATGGCCAGCCCCCCAGCCCGCATGCGGTCGCGGCAGTTAAGGAACTGGGGATTGACATTTCAGGTTTGCGCAGCCGCATGCTTACCCCCGAATTGGTGGAGCAGGCCGACTACATTTTCGGTATGACCCACAGTCATATCGATACGGTAACGATGCTGTACCCTGCCGCCGCGGAAAAAACCTTCCTCCTGCGCGAATTCGACGAGACCCTTGACCAGTTCGAGAAGGATATCAGCGACCCGATTGGCGGATCATACGAGATTTACCTCAATGCTCGGGATCAAATCGAGCAAGGTATTGTCTCGCTGTTGAAGTTTCTCGAGCCCGCTCATGGCGCTGAGCCTGCCGGTTCGGCCGCTGCGGGTCACGATCGCCCTACCAACAAAATGGAAACCACCAAGATCATTCCGACCGATCTGCGGCTGCAATCAGTCGATCCTGAAATTGCCCAGGCGATCCAGAGCGAAACCCAACGCCAACAGGAGAATATCGAGTTAATCGCGAGCGAAAACTTTACCAGCCCGGCGGTGATGGAAGCGCAAGGCTCCGTCTTGACCAATAAATATGCGGAGGGTTATCCCCGCAAACGCTGGTACGGCGGCTGCGAATTTGTCGATGTGGTGGAACAGCTCGCTATCGACCGCGCAAAGAAACTCTTTGGTGCCGAACACGCCAACGTGCAGCCGCACTCGGGCAGCGGCGCCAACATGGCGGTTTACTTCGCCTTTTTGAAACCGGGCGACAAAATGCTCACCATGGACCTGACTCATGGCGGGCACCTGACCCATGGCAACAAGGCCAATTTCTCCGGCAAGTTTTTCGAAATCATCCATTATGGCGTCCGCAAGGAAGACGAACGCATTGATTACGATCAACTTGCCCAGATGGCTGGCGAGCACCGTCCCAAAATGATCACCGTCGGCGCCAGCGCTTACCCCCGCATTATTGATTTCGAGCGGATGGGCAAGATTTCACGCGACGTCGGGGCTTTGCTGCTGGCTGATATCGCCCATATCGCCGGCCTGGTTGCCACCGGCCTGCATCCCAGCCCCATCCCCCATGCTGATTTCGTCACGACCACGACTCACAAGACGTTGCGTGGTCCGCGCGGCGGCCTGGTGCTGTGCGGTGAAAAGCACGCCAAGGAGATCGATTCCCAGGCCTTTCCCGGCATCCAGGGCGGACCGCTCATGCACGTGATCGCAGCTAAAGCCGTCTGCTTTCACGAAGCCCTCCAACCCGCGTTCCGCAGTTACCAGGAGCAAATTCTCCGTAATGCCAAAGCCCTGGCCGAAGGCATGCGCCGCAATGGTTTTCGCCTGGTCAGCAATGGAACGGAGAACCATCTGATGCTGATTGATGTTGGCGCCCGGGGACTCACCGGCAAGGAATGCCAGGCGGCGCTCGATGGCGCCGGCATTACCATCAACAAAAACACGATTCCGTTTGAAACGCGTTCGCCGTTCCAGGCGAGCGGTATCCGGCTGGGCACGCCCGCGGTCACTACCCGCGGCATGAAAGAGCCAGAAATGGCGGCGATTGCTGACATGATTAGCGAGGTTCTCCTTGACATTAAGAACCTTGACACGGCGGCGAAGGTACGCCAACGTGTGCGAGAATTGACTGCAAGATTTCCCTTGCCTTATTGAGCAGTTGCGTCATCTTGCACCACGCTCCCGGTCGTAATTTAATTCCGATTTGAACCGATTCCGCCTGGGATCGTCCAATTTGGGACCGGGCCGTTGAGCCAGTCCCGTGAGGTTCCAATCCGATCTCACCGCTGAACAATTTGATTTTTTAAAGATATTGACCTATGCCAAAACCCAAACGGGCCAAAATTAAAGGGGCCAAACCGGGCGAGTTGACCAACGGCGCTCCAGCCGACGCCACCGCGGAAGCGGTCGCCGTCGCCGAGCCGCCGCCCGCAACTGAATCTGCCCGGCCTGCACCGGAGGCGAACGAGAGTATTACCGATGAATCCGCCGAAGCTAAAAATGGGCGGAGGCGCGAGCGGCCTCAGCGGCAGGAAGACCAGCCTTCCCGGACTGACGAAGCAATCGAGAACAGACGTCCAACTGAAGATCGACGGCCGGGCCAGGATCGGCCTCCATTAGGCGACAAACGCGTTCTCGAAGACAAGGACCGCATTGCACCTACTTCAATCAATATCGCCAAATTACAGGCGATGTCGATGACCGACCTAAATCATATGGCGCGCGAGTTGGGTGTCGAGAACTTCGGCACCATGCGCAAGCACGAGGTGATTTTCCACATCCTGCAGAAGAATGCCGAGCGCGCCGGTGTCCTGTTCTCTGAGGGCGTGCTGGAAGTGCTTCCCGAAGGGTTCGGGTTTCTCCGTTCGCAAAGCTTCAATTATTTGCCTTGCCCGGAGGACATTTATGTTTCTCCCTCTCAGATCCGGCGGTTCGATCTTCAGACTGGCAACCTGATTGCCGGCCAAATCCGTCCGCCCAAGGAAAAAGAGCGCTTTTTCGCACTGCTCAAAGTCGAAGCGGTCGATCAGGAGGACCCTGATAAGGCCAAGGACAAAACACATTTTGATAACCTCACGCCGCTGTTTCCGAACAAGCGGTTTATCCTCGAGACCATGTCCGACGAGCTCTCGACCCGTGTGCTGGACCTGGTTTGCCCGATCGGCAAAGGTACCCGCGGCTTAATTGTCGCACCGCCCCGCACGGGCAAGACCGTTCTAATGCAGAAGCTCGCCAACGCGATTCTCAAGAATAATCCGGAATCCTACCTGTTCATCCTGCTGATTGATGAACGCCCGGAGGAAGTCACGGATATGGAGCGCAGTTGCCGCGGCGCAGAGGTCATTTCCTCAACGTTCGACGAACCTCCGGAGCGTCATGTCCAGGTTGCCGAAATGGTCAGTGAAAAGGCCAAACGCATGGTTGAGCATAAACGCGACGTGGTCATCCTGCTGGATTCCATTACTCGCCTTGCCCGCGCCTACAACACTGTTCAGCCGCACTCCGGCAAAATCCTGTCGGGCGGTGTGGATGCCAACGCCCTGCATAAACCCAAGCGTTTCTTCGGCGCGGCGCGCAATATCGAAGAGGGCGGTTCTCTGACGATCATCGCGACCGCTCTCGTGGATACCGGTTCGCGCATGGACGAAGTCATCTTCGAAGAATTCAAAGGCACCGGTAATATGGAAGTAGCGCTGGACCGCGCCCTGGTGGACCGCCGTATTTTCCCTTCGATCAACATCGAGCGTTCCGGGACCCGCAAGGAAGAGCTGCTGTATCATCCTGACGAATACAACAAGGTGGTTATTCTGCGCCGCGCACTCACTGGTGTCCCGCCGGTCGAAGCTATGGAATTAGTGCTGAACAAACTCAAGAAGACCGGCAGCAACATCGAGTTTCTGCTCAGCATGGGCGTAGCCTGACCGCACCTGTTGGAAGTTCGAAGATCGAACACCAACGCTGGCCCAACGGCTAAAACCCGAAGTCGGGCCACCTTAATCCCCTCGTTTGAGCTTTAGGCTAGCCGCGGTTTGGGGTGAACACTCCATTCGTTTCGTGCTTCCCCGGATGCTATTTTTTAAGCGCAAAGTTGCTCCTGCAAGAGGGGAGTTTTTTTGCTGAATTCAAATGTCAGACAAGATTGTATCTCAAAGTAGACGCGCTACCATGCAACTGAGACGTGCTGAACCACCGCCCGCAACCACGCCTGCCCGGCCGGTCGCTCCCGCCCCTCAGGCCTCCGAGCGGCCATTGGAAAAACCCGTGGATTTTTCCCTGAGCCTGCCATCAGCTCAAAGCGCCTGTCTTGCCGGTTCTTTCAATAATTGGGACCCCAGGCGCACTCCGCTGCGCAAAGAGAAAAAAGGCGATTGGAAGACGACACTTTGGCTTCCACCCGGCCGCTACGAATATCGGTTCGTTATCGACGGTGAGTGGATGAGCGATCCCAATGCCAAGGAGTCCGCTGCCAATGGTTTTGGCAGCACTAATTCGGTGGTCGTCGTGTAATTCGCAGCTTTAGCCCTCTGCACTCCACTACGTAGTACGGAACGCGGACATTCCTGTCCGCAGCAAGCATCGAACGTTTTTGCGCGCAAGAACTGCCCTGCTGCGTGTTTCGGCCTTGCCACGCTGGGCCTGCGTGCGCCTCAGGGTTGAACGGTAGTATAGGTGGTGATTCCGCCCTGGATCATCGGTTGGAAATAAGTGCCGTCAGCCTGATAGTACAAGACCCCGTTAACATTTACCGGCGTAGCCCCGGGGGGTAATGTCGTCACAGTGATGCCGGGCGGCGGCGTAGCCACTACGAACCCTTGAGGCTGCTGGACGTAAAAAGCGCCCCCTGCGTAATAATAAACCGTAGGCCCCACTTGAATCGGTTCCGCGCCGGGAGGGAGTTGCGGCACCAGTGCCCCAATTGGCGGGGTAACCGCTACGTACCCGGACGCGCCAGGCTGGTAATAAACTCCCTGGTCATAATAGTACGGATTGCCGCCGACATAAATCTGCTCATACCCCTGCGGAAGGGTTCCAATCACATATCCCGGGTTGATTCCAAACCAGGGATACGCGTGGTGCCGATCTTCATCGATGTCCCAATGTCTTCGTTCCGGCATCCAGTGTTCAAAAGCTTCTCGGCCGGTTCGCCCTGGTTCCGTGATTCGGCCTCTTTCGATTTCGCGACCGCGCTCCCGAGCACCTTCCTCCCGGACGCGACCTGCTTCGATTGCGGGACGTTGCGCAGGTTCTTCCTCATGGCCGCGAACGGCCGGTTGGGCAGCACGCGGCGCCGTTCGTTGCGCCGGCGCGCTGCGATTGTTCCCTCGCACGCTGCTCCATTGCGCCCTGGCCGGCAGGCACAAGGTGCAGATCAGGGCTGTGCCCAGGCCCACCGCCGCGAATCTGAATCTGCATTTCATATCAATCCTTTTCCTTGGGACTCGTTAGCGTTTCGCTTTGCGTGCGTCCGGTTGGCGCGGGCGTGCTTTCCATGTTCTCCTTGTGCATTTGCACCTTCATCGCTCCTCGTGGCGGCTCGAACGCAAAGTCGGAGTCCGAAATTCGTTCCGTAAGGTTCCACTGTCGAATCAAGGCCGTGAACTCCGGTGACCCGGGCTCGGTTTTATGCGTGATTACGAATTTCCGAATAAGCGGTTGCGGGCCATCTTCAATCCAAACCTGCCAGTCGATATTGTCTTGTGTAAATGCGATGTGATGGCAGTTGTAGCCCATTGCCGCGGCGATCCCGAAATAGGTCGCCTTTTGCACGCGGTTCATGGCGTTCTTGTACGGATCGCTCACCGCCAGGTCGATCAGCGGCAGGTCGATGCCAAATTCGCCATGCGCGGCGTCCAACGTCGCGTCAATGCTTCCGGGCATGGAAGCCGTGCTGTAGAAGTTCCTTTTCCCATCGAGCACCGTGAGCGCCTTCCCATCATACCAGAAACCGCGATCCGTGTGCGGCGACTCGATACTGACATGCAGACGATTAGGGCGCTTGACTTCCATGTTCACAACGCGCGTGAATTGGACTTTTTCCCCAGAATCAGTGATGTGTTCGCGCCAGATTTCTGCGTTGATACTGAAGTACGGCGCCTCAGCGAGATATTGGCACGCCGCCCGCAGTACCCGCTCGGCTTGCGGCGAAAGGTTGGTCTGACCTTGCGCCGCGCTGAACCCTACTGCCAGGAAAATTGAAAAAGTTAGCCAAAGTCGTCTCATAGGCCGATCCTCTCTCGGTTTCACGAACCTAAACCAAACCTATCGGTCGGTTTCAGTAGCTCCTATGGGGTATTGCCCTGTGACGTGTGCGCGAGCAGCCGCGCTCGCAGCGCAGGAGCCATTTGGAGCTAAAGTCCCTTGAGTCACTGCTATTCCGCGCTTAAACTGGCGAGGTGAAAGACAAGCTCCTGGCGCGATGGCAGGCCAATTTTTGGGCCGGCCTGGCCATTGTTTTGCCCGGTGTTGTCTCGATTGGCGCGCTGCTTTGGCTATTTGGCACCGTGGCCAGGTTAACAGACACGCTGCTGTTTTTCCTGCCGCGCAAGCTCACGCACCAAAACGGAGGCGATGGCTCCATGTATTGGTACTGGAGCGTGGTTGCCATCGCGCTCGCCGTTTTCCTGATCGGGTTCGTAGGGTTGCTGGCCCGGAATTATTTCGGCAAGCGCATGATTGAGTGGGTCGATTCCACGTTGATGCGCGTTCCTCTGCTGAACAAGATTTATGGCGCGACCAAGCAGGTGAACGACGCCTTCTCGTCCAGCAACAAAAACGCCTTCCGCACCGTAGTGCTGGTTGAGTTCCCGCATCCAGGCAGCTACTCGATGGGATTCCTGACGACCGAACAACAGGATGCTGTTCGGCCCAGGAGTGGCGAACATCTGGTGGGTGTGTTTGTGCCGACGACTCCAAACCCGACTTCGGGCTTTCTATTGCTTGTGAGTGAAGATAAAATCACCAAGTTGGACATGACAGTTGCCGACGGGATTAAGTACATTATCAGCCTCGGTTCTATTCTTCCCGAAGCGACGCTTGGCGCCCCACGCCCGCTCAAAGGCACTCGCGCCGACCTGACCGTGGTCGGAAAATGATCGAGTCCGCTACCGGCCTGATTCTGCGCACTCGCCCGCTCACCGAGACGAGTCTCATCGTTTGCTGGCTTACTCCGGAATTGGGGCGCCTATCAACGGTTGCCAAAGGCGCGAGGGGACCTAAATCATCCTACCGAGGCAAGCTGGACTTGTTTTACCTTGCCGACTTCACATTTAGTCGCAGCCGGCGATCCGAACTGCACACTTTGCGCGAGCTGGGGCTGAAGGAAACGCACGGGGCTTTGCGACGGGATTTAGGACGGTTGCGGCAAGCCGCTTATGCTGCTGCCCTGATCGAGCAGGCGACTGAAACCGAGACGCCGCTTCCGACCATTTTTGAGTTGCTGAGCGGATTGCTCGCTCATCTTTCCACTGACGGCGCTCAAACTCATACCCAGCTCGCTTTCGAACTGAAGCTGCTCGCGGAGTTGGGGCTTCAACCCGACCTGAAACAAACGAAGCTATCGCCGGCCTCCCGGGCGCTGGCCCAGGCTTTCGTTGAATATGATTGGGCGGCTCTATCCAAATTCGAACCAGGTTCGGCTCAGTTGAGAGAATTAAATCAGTTCCTGCACGGATTTGTGGTCCATCATTTAGGACGGATTCCAAAAGGACGCGAGACGGCCTTGGTCGGCCACGGCTAACAGAACGCGCGAGAAATGCCAGGACAATTCGCGTTAATGAGTTGCCAGGTCTGCGGTTGGCTCGGGCTCGGCCCATTTGCCGTGCTCTTTGATCAAGTCTACGAGCCGGTCCACCGCTTCAGCTTCGGGGATATTGAATTTGATGGCGGTCTTACCGACATAGAGATTGATTTTGCCCGGCGCGCCACCCACGTAACCAAAATCAGCGTCCGCCATCTCCCCAGGTCCGTTGACGATGCAGCCCATGATGGCAATCTTCACGCCCTTCAAATGCTCCGTCCTGCTCTTAATCCGCGCCGTTACGGTTTGGAGATTGAACAGGGTGCGACCGCAGGACGGGCATGCCACATAATCTGTCTTGAACGAGCGGCAGCCGGCTGCCTGGAGGATGTTATATGCGAGTCTTAAGGATTGGCCGGCTCCGGATTCGCCGCGTACCAGAATGGCATCGCCGATCCCATCAGCCAGTAGAGAGCCGATTACGACCGACGCTTGCAGCAAGGCAATCTTCGGATCCAGCGGCACAGGCTGGAATTGGAGGCAATCCTTCAGCAGAATCGGGTTGTTTCGGCCATGGTGCTTCAATTTGGCCGCGAGCAGACGAAAGGCGGCGATGGGAGGCAATTCGACGCCGTCTTTGACCGTGACGAACTGCGTTTCACAATTGATTTGGAATTCCTGGAGCGGATCGATTTCCTGGATATTCAAATCTTCGTAAACGGCTTCTGGCTTAACGTCGGCCTTCGGACTGATTTTGGGAGCAACTTTGTCCCAGGTAGCGCGCGTGACCACGACACGAACCGTTTGATCTCCGCCGCATTGGATTGAGTCGCTCAGCTCAATTTCAGGAGTCTGGCGTCGCGTGAAGGTGAATGGATCGAAGGGCCAGGCGGTTTGAGTCCCGCCCTCGAAAGCTGCGGTTGCTGGGCTCCGTACGTCGGCGCCTACAGTCAGGCTGGGAATCTGTGCAAGCAAATCGCGGCAAACTTCAATCTCCCGCGGGGAATCCTCGGTCAAGGAGACCCGGATAGTGTCACCCAGGCCATCGCACAATAGCGAACCGATCCCGATGGCGCTCTTAATGCGTCCATCTTCGCCTTCACCGGCTTCGGTAACGCCGAGGTGTATTGGATAGTTCCAATCGGGCCCTTCCCTTTCAAGCCGCGCCACGAGCAATCGATAACATTCGATCATCACCTTGGGATTGCTCGACTTCATTGAGAACTTGAAATTGTGGAAGTCGTGCTTGCGCGCGATCCGCGCAAATTCCAGCGCGCTCTCGACCATTCCGAGCGGCGAGTCACCGAACCGGTTCATGATCCGATCGCTGAGCGACCCGTGGTTCGTCCCGATACGCATCGCCCGGCCCAACTCTTT
>CAZUVM010000115.1:0-39716 GCA_964623885.1 uncultured Verrucomicrobiota bacterium | reverse complement strand
CTTCAGCATCGATTTCAGTGTTCATGGATGTTTCGGTTTAACTTGTTTCTTCCAGATTGTCTTCGAAATCTTCATGCCAGGTTTAGGGGCGGCCCGATGCAAGCCTGGGAGAAGAAGGACTAAGCCGTAACCATGCAGAAGAAAACCACGGATGAACACAGATGAACACGGATTTACCGAATGAATTCGGAGCCCAGTAAAGGAAGGTGGAACTCACCATTGGGTGACCGCCGGCGTTCTGACAAAATGTTGGCCGGTTCGGCTTTTATCAGTGTTCATCCGTGTCCATCCGTGGTTGACTCAATCGTCAAGGCTTAATCGTAATCTCAATCTCCGCTCCGCCTTTTCCGCATTCCGAACTCTGCATTCCGCGCTCAAATGCGCCACCGGGATTGACGCTTGCCCTCACCCAACCCTATCTTCCTGGCGTGCAAAGCCCATTACATTCAGGCGTGAATCGGCTTGTGTTTCCAGCCTATGGAAGCTGAAGCTAATTCCGCCGGCCCGGCTTCCAACCGTGGAGCGATGGACCAGCCGTCGCTAACCGGCCTAAAGGCTTACCTGCTCGCCGCCGGATGCGTCGCTTTGGCATTTGTCCTCAGGCTTGTTCTCGATCCCGTTTGGGGCGAACGCCTTCCGTATGTGTCCTTTTTCCTGGGGGTACTACTGGTCGCAAGGTATACGGGCACCGGCCCGGTGCTCGCGACTGCTGGCGCCGGCTTTTTCCTGGCAGATTGGTTCTTCATCGCACCCCGACACTCGTTGGTGATTCAGGACGAAGCCAACTGGGTCAGCACTGGATTCTTTTTCTTTCTTAGCATCATCGTAGTGGTGCTCTCTCGACGAACCCGTTTGGCGCTGGCCCGCGAACGCGACGCGCATCTGCGTTTGCGCGAACACGTCGAGGCCTTGCGCGAAAGCGAGGAGCGCTATGCTTCCATCGTCGAAAACTGTCGCGATGCCATCCTGTTGACCGACTCCAAAGGCAAGGTCCTGGCCGCCAACCGCGAGGCTTGCCAAATATTCGGCCGAACCGAAGAAGAGCTTCGCCGCCTGGACCGCCATACGTTAATTGATCCCGCCGACACCCTCGCGGCGGAAATCGCAGTGGCCGAACGCGCCCGAACCGGCAAAGCGCGATTCGAACTGACCTTTCTGCGCGCCGATGGCTCCAAATTCACTGGCGAGGTCTCAAGTGCTGTTTTTAGAGACCGTCATGGCGTGGCTCGGAATAGTTCCATCATTCGCGATATCACTGACCGGAAACGCGCCGAACAGGAACTGGCTCGCCTCGCTGCGGTTGTCGCCTCGTCTGAAGACGCGATCATCGGCAAATCCCTCGATGGCACTATATCGATTTGGAACGCTGCCGCGGAACGGCTTTACGGCTACACCGCGGCCGAAGCAATCGGGCGCTCGGTCGGCATGCTCATGCCGCCCGAACGTGACGCGGAGCTGCTCCCGTTACTCGAAAGAGTTGGCCGCGGAGAACAAATCCAGCACTTCGAGACCATCCGTCGAACGCGTGATGGCCGACTGGTCGAAGTTTCCTTGAGCATTTCTCCGGTTCGCGATACCGCCGGCCGAATCGTCGGCGCCTCAACCATCGCCCGCGATATTACCGAACGTCGCAAAGCCGAACGCGAACGCGAACAATTGGTCGGCCGGCTCCAGGCGGCATTGCGTGAGGTCAAAACCCTCAGTGGTTTGCTACCCATCTGCAGTCATTGCAAAAAAATTCGCGATGACCAGGGTTACTGGAACCAGATCGAACTGTACATCCGCGCTCGCTCGAATGCTGACTTCACGCATAGCATCTGCCCGGATTGCGCTCAAAAGCTCTACCCCGATCTCTACCCTGACAATCAGCCCAATCCTGCTCGGTAACCAAGCGGCGCTCAAATGCATCCGCGCGTCCGCGCAGTGATTTGTCCCGCGCCATAGTTTCACCGTTTTCTGCTGACTTGGATTCGCTCGCTGGTAATTTTCAGGCCGCTTTGAGCCGTTGCCGCATATCAATGTATGCGGCGTGGACGAGCCTCCTCAAAGCCGCATCATCAACCTGCCGACCAGGTCCCAGCTTCACATGCCGCATGAACTTGCCGGTGCCCTCAAGCAAGCCATCGGGATCGGCAAGCTCGGCACCATGAAAAAAACCCACATTGACGTGAGCTTTGAACGCGTTGGTGTAAGCGAACGCCGCATCCCCCACGCATGCCGTGGGATGACCGTCGTGTAATAGTTCTCGGACCTCGTCTCCGCAGGCTCGCATGACTTCAAACCAGCGCCGCGCGATCTCGCCCAATTCATCATCATTCTCGCGCATCCACGTCTCGATGCCTGGGTCGCGCCGGACCGCACTGGGAAATCGCATAAGTCGGCTCATGCCCGTGTCATTTGAGGACTCGTCTGACTGCGCTCTCGCACTCCTCGGTAGCGTATAATAAGGGATTCGTTCGCTCTTCTTGCTTCTCAATCTATCAATTCCCGTTTCGCAGCCGATAAAATGTGGCCGGGTTAGTTATCGACCGCGGATCGCTGATATGAATGGACGTTCCCGGGTTGGTGAAAGTCTGCAGTACCGACCAACTGGCGAGCGGCGTCGCCGGATTGGTCGACGTAACTACCGTCACCGTTTGGCCCGCAGAAGTTAGCACATCGAATCCGAAGGTGCCCGCGCTCCAGACGAAATTGGTCATGACCGGCGGCGTGGTGGAACCCGTCGTCGTGGTCAGCGAGAACTGAGTATCGGTCGCACGGTACACATACGTAGCGTCGGTTCCATTGGTAGCAAGGAGCGCGTGAGAGAAGCCGATCGATGCCGTGTAGGTCGTTCCCGGCGCCAGGGTCCCGGCCGGAATCGTCACCGACGTCGCGGTGCCGTTCAAGGCGTTGGCAGTGCCAGGATTCGGTGACTGCCAGACGGTGGCCACCGTCGCGACGATGTAATCCGTCCTCGCGCCTCCGCTGAAAGCATCCCACTGGAGCGTGAATGGCTGGGCAGGGTTCACCGATTGCGCCGCCACAAAGTTCGCGAGATGTGGCGCAGGCGGCTGGACCAGGCTCGCCGGGAAGCTGACCCCAAAGGTTTCGTTGGATGCGTTCGCGTTGACGTTGAATGTGTAGGTGCCGGGTGGAAAATTCGTATCCAAAACTGCGCTATTGGTGTTAAAGATGCCGAAGTTCCAATTCTCAGGCGCAGTGGGGTTTTGCAGGAGGTTCGACACCGCCGCGTTGGGCAGGGTCACCGTGATACTGTTCGCGTTGCGGTTCGAGGCAAGGGTGGTAGAAGCAAGAAACACGAAAGGTTCCACTGAGTTGGGCGTGGGTTGGGCGGTCGAAGCTTGGCCGTAAAGACTGACCCTGCCGACGACAAACGTGGTCACGGCGTTGGTGCCCGTCCCGCTTAGGTTAGTCGAACCGGTAGTAAAATGGCCCGATTTCGTGCCCGAGAGAGCGGTGCCGCCAAGACTGCGCCCGGAAACGGACCAAACAACAAAAGCGGACGACATGAAGGCAGGCGCAGGCGCGCTGGTTAGGACATTGCTCGTGGCGTTCCACGACACAGTGTTGGTGTAGTAGTAGACATACGGCGGTGTGGTGATGGACGTGTAAAACGTGGCTGTGGTCAGGTTTGTATCCATCGGCGCACTGAAGGTGATGACCACGGGGGCGGTGGGCGAGACCCCAGTGGCCGTGTTTGTGGGTACTACGGATACAATCGTTGGCTGGGCGACGGCGCGTCCGAACATCGCGAGCACAAGAACCACGGTGGCCCAGACCGGTGCCAATTGTGGCCGACTGATTCGACAAAAAACCATATAGCGAGGATCTGGAGCACTCATTTCTTTTCGGGAACGCTTCCATCTTATCCCTGCCAGGTTGAGCGAATGCAAGCAGAAACGAGCATTTGCCTACTCTGGATCTTTCGTGTTGGCCGGGATGATCGTTTTGGGGCTCGGGAGCTGGTTGGGAGGCACGACACCGCAACGCACTGCCCAGCGCTCATATTGTTGAGCGAGTCCTTTCACCAGCGCGGGCTGCTCGGAGGCGACGTCGTGCAGCTCAGTTCGGTCTTTGTTCATGTCGTACAATTCCCAAGGGCGCGGATAGCGTGACACCAGCTTCCATTTGTCGAGGCGAACCGCGCGGTTGCCTTCATGTTCCCAAAAAATCGGCGACCGATCATGGCGCTCACGACCTTCGAACACCGGCAAAAGGCTTTCGCCTTCGAGTGGCAGAATGGTGCGGCCATGGTAAGTCGTCGGATGCTTCGCCCCGGCCACTTCGACGAAAGTTGCCATTAGGTCCGTAACGTGCCCAAGCTCCCGCGTGATTCTGCCTGCCTGACGGATCACTGCCGGCCAATAGACAATTAAAGGCGTGGCGATCCCGCCTTCGTGGACGAAATGTTTGTAAAGACGAAATGGCGTGTCGCTGACATTCGCCCAAGGTACGCCGTAACTTTGCCATACATCGTCAGGCCCAGCGAAGACCGTGTGATCGGCGTTCCCAACTCGAATGCGCCGGCCATCCCGGGTTCGGCTCGGCACATCATTCCAGTCGGGCTGGATGATCTCCGCGCAACCGCCATTATCCGAAAAAAACAGCACCAGCGTGTTTGTATCAGCGTTCTTCTCTTTTAACTTCGAGAGTATTCGTCCGATGCCCCGATCCATGTGCTCTACCATAGCCGCGTAAGTTGCCATGCGGTTAGCTTCCCACTCCTTGTCTGAAACCTTTTCCCACGCGGTCGCGCGCTCATCACGCGGCGACATGGGCCAACTCCTGTCGATAAGACCAAGCTCGATCAAGTTCCGGTAACGATTGGTACGGATAACGTCCCAGCCAGCCATATAACGCTTGCGGAATTTGGCAATCTCGGCCTCCGGCGCCTGTAGTGGCCAGTGCGGCGCGCTGAAGGCCACATAAAGGAAAAAAGGGGTTGGGGCGCCCGCGTATTTGGCGATGTCGGCCACAGCCGCTTCTGCAATGGCGTCCGTGTAATAAAAGTTTGTGCCCTCAGACCGGATGGGCGTATTGCCTTGCACCAGAGCAAACGGATCGTAATAGCTGGTCACGCCGTGAATGCCACCGAAGTAATCTTCGAAACCGCGTTGCAACGGCCAGTTGTCTTTGTTGTCCCAGAAGGGCGTATCTGCCTCGAAATTCAATTGTTTCTTGCCGTCGAAATGGATGTGGCAGACATGCCATTTGCCGGCCATCGCGGTGTGATAGCCGGCCGAGTTCAATTCCTCCGCGATAGTCAGGCAATGGTCGGTGAGCTCGCCCCTGTAACCCGGCAGCCCGCGGTCCTCCATCATGGCGCCAATACCGGCTTGGTGTGGGTAGACACCGGTCAATAAGGCTGCGCGGGTCGGACAACAACGAGGCGTGGTGTAAAACTGCGTGAACCTCAATCCGCCGGCGGCCAGCTTGTCCAGGTTGGGGGTGTCAATCTCCGACCCATAGCAACCAAGGTCAGAGAAACCCAGATCATCGGCCAGGATGAGCACAATGTTCGGAGGAGCAGGGCGCGCAGTTGCGGTGAAAGAAAAAGCACAAAAGAGGACAGCAGCAGATAGGACACTTATGAAATCCAGCCGATACCGGGAATGCAATCCAACGCGCATGTGCTGCACACGAACTTAAGGTGGCATGCAACGTAAAGAAACTCGTTTTTAGCTATTGCCCTCCTGGATCGTGTATGGAAAAAGTTTACCGTTTGACCAGAGCGAGGCCGGTCCCCGGCGGCACCGTTCCCACAAGGACCATTCCTCCCCGCTGCGAGCGGGGACCGCTCGCGGTCCGTCCGTGGTTTCCAAACCGGCGCTTAAATTTAACTCCTCCCTTTCAAGACTGTTCTTGATAATCTTACTCGAACTTCAGCATGAACTATAAACTTTCGGTTAACAAAACCTCAATCCTGGCGCTGGCAGTGGGCGCGATGTTGGCAAGCCCGTCGCACGCAGCCACACCGACACGCGAGCTTGTCGAGCAACAGGTGCAGGCGGAATATCCAGCCCTATTCGAGTTCTATAAGGACCTCCACGCCCATCCTGAGCTCTCGTTCCACGAGGAACGGAGCTCGGCGCGCCTAGCGGAGGAACTACGCAAAACCGGCTGCGAAGTGACACCCGGCGTCGGTAAGTATGGAGTGGTGGGCGTGCTGCGCAACGGTGCCGGTCCGACAGTGTTGGTGCGGTCGGATATGGATGCGTTGCCCGTCAAAGAGCAAACAGGCTTGCCTTATGCCAGCACAGTGACGACGAAAGACGCGCAAGGCAAGGAAGTGCCAGTCATGCACGCTTGCGGTCACGATGTGCATATGACGTGTTTGGTGGGTGTTGCTTCCGTCCTGAACCAGATCAAAGACCACTGGCACGGAACAATAGTATTCATCGGACAACCCGCCGAGGAAGCAGTTGGTGGCGCGCGCGCAATGCTGGCAGACGGCCTGTTTAAGCGCTTTCCACGCCCAGACGTTTGCCTTGCCTTGCACGACAACGCCGAAATTCCCGCCGGAACCATCGGCTACACATCCGGCTACGCCATGGCCAATGTGGATTCAGTAGACATTCTCGTTCGCGGTATCGGCGGACACGGTGCTTACCCGCACAAGACGAAGGACCCCATCGTCCTGTCCGCGCAAATCATTTTGGCGCTTCAAACCATCGTCAGCCGTGAAGTGCAGCCAAGCGAACCGGCGGTCGTAACGGTGGGATCAATTCATGGAGGCACCAAGCACAACATCATTCCCGATGAAGTGAAGCTGCAGTTGACGGTTCGCTCCTATACCGATGCCGTGCGGGAACAAATATTATCGGCGATTAAGCGGATTTGCCGAGGCGAAGCGTTGGCCGCCGGGCTTCCTGAAGATCGGCTGCCGGTGGTTACCGTCGAGGATGAATCCACCCCTGCCACTTACAACGACCCGGCGCTGACCCAACGATTAGTGGGTGTGTTCAAGACCTGGTTTGGCGAGACCAATCTGTTCCTGCGCAAGCCTTCGATGGGCGGTGAAGATTTCGCCGAGTTCGGGCGGACGCCCGATAAGATACCTATTTGCATGTTCAATGTGGGCGGTGTGGCGCCCGAAGCAATCAAAGAGAGCGAACGCACTGGCAAAGCGCTGCCTTCCTTGCACTCCTCCCTATGGGCTCCGGTTCCGGAACCAACTATCAAGGCGGGCATAATAGCGATGACTGCGGCGGTATTGGAGTTGACCGCTAAAGATAACTAATTCCGATCAACAAGGCATGGACAAGCCGGAAATCGATCTTTCCAGCGATCAGTATTTCATGGGGGAAGCGCTGCGCCAGGCGCGCCGGGCTTATGCGAAGGAGGAGGTGCCGGTCGGAGCGGTGGTGGTGCGCGATTCGCACATTATCGGCCGAGCGTTCAATCAAGTAGAGTTGCTCAAGGACGCAACGGCACACGCCGAAATGCTCGCGCTAACCCAGGCGGAAGAGGCGGTCGGCGACTGGCGATTAAACGATTGCACCCTTTACGTCACCAAAGAACCTTGCCCCATGTGCGCCGGCGCGCTGGTGCATGTTCGCATCGGGCGAGTCGTTTTCGGCGCCAGTGATCCCAAAGCCGGCGCGGCCGGCAGCGCCTTGAACCTGCTGCAGTTCCCGACGCTGAATCATCGGTGCGCCATCACCTCAGGCGTGCGCGAGCCGGAATGTCGCGCGCTGCTGAAACAATTCTTTTCAGAGCAGCGGCAAAAGGGAAAGAACGGCGATTCAACCACGGGTCCAGTTCCTCTTTTGTAAGCCTGCCGGATTCCCGGCTCGTCAGACATCGTAGCCGAAGGCCTTGCAGTAAGGTGCCAGGCGTGATTGGACAGGAACGAGAGCTTCGGCGTAGTGATGCCACCGGCCAACGGCGCGCTGGTGGACAGGCTGAGCTGCGGCGATGTAAGTGGGTGAGTACAAAAACTTGGCGCTCGTGGATTCTGAGCGGTCGGCCTGTTTGGGGTGCCAGGAAAGACCGACAAACTCGGTCACCCGCCGTCCTTCCGCTTCGACGTTGCGCACCACGTCTTCGTACTTGGTCTCAAGCCAGTCGAACCCTCCCAAGTCACGGAGACGAAGCCAAACGTCCATAAGATCGGCGTAATGCTGGGCGGTGCGCTCGAGGGTAAGGAAATTGGCGTTGGTCGGGGTCAGCATCAGGTTTTGAAAGAAACAGCTCAACACGACATCGCGCGGATCGCGCAACGCGATAATGACCTTGATTTCAGGGAACACGCGCAGCCACAAATAGAGGCCGGCCGTGGGCGAAGGATTTTTATCGAGTATAATTCGCGAAGCGGCATCGCCAGTCGCTTCACGGAGCAAACTCTTGAAATACCGATTCCGCAATTCCGCGCGCCGGTTCGCGGTCAACTGGTCGAGTCGATCGAGCGTCAGCGCCTGTGAGCTCTGCATGGGAGCAAGCTCGTTCCAGATCTGGTGGGCAAACGCTTCCGATTCATCGAAGGCAAGTATTTCCGGATGGGCGCCGAGCAGTTGCTCGAGCAAGGTGGTGCCGCTGCGAGGGTGACCGCCCAACAGGACCAGGCCATGACTCGCCGGCGTTGCCGGAGCTTCAGCGCGCCAGCGCCGAATGGTTTCGGTCGTGAGTTTGGAGAGGAGACTGCGGCGGCGCGCGACCGCGCGGTCGTAATCCTGTTCCATGCGCGCGGTATTGTTCATTTGCCGCGCCAGCTTTTTGGCCTCGCCTAACCAATGGATGGCCTCGGCATATTGTCCCTGCTCGTCCAGCACCACACCCAGCAGATGGCGGCTGGAAAACTTCACATTGGCATCGCCAGTACCGTTGCCAATGATGTCGCGCAGCACTTGTTCAGCTTCGGCGAGTTGCCCTTTGCGCTGGAGCAGCAGCGCCTGGACGCAGCGGACCTGGGGGTTTTGCGGATGCCGAGCCAGGGACGCTTCAACGCAAGCCCAAGCATCGTCCAAACGGCGCTCCCGCTCAAACCAGGCAGCCAGACTGAGCCGGGCATGGACAGAAGCTGGTTCCGCAGCAACCGCGCGTTCGAAGCAGCCGCGTGCCTGATCAGGTCGACGCAATCGGTGGTATTGCTGACCCATCAAAACCAGCAGGGAGACATCTTTGGGCGCAAGTGCTTCGGCTCGCGTGAATGCCCGTTCAGCTTCCGCAAACTCCAACTGTCCCGCAGCCGCGATTCCCAATTCAAACCACAATTGAGGTACCCCAGGGAAGCGCTTTACGAGATCACGGTAACTGGCGAGGGCAGGCGCGTGCCGATCACCAAGCACGAACTGCTGAGCTTGTTGCCAGCGAGCAACCTCACGCGGATTCCGCTGCAACTTGGCCAAATCGTTCGGCATTGGTAATAACCCCATCCCGGCGGGAACCAGCGTCGGGCTTTGCTCGCGAGCCCAAATTGCTCAAAAACGCCGGTCCGTATTCTCCCGCCAGGACGGGTTTCTGGGCTGGCCTAAGCCGGGACTGTGCCAACGGATGCAAAGTTCATGTCCGATGTGCGATTCATTGGCCACGAATCTTCAACAAAACGCCTATTACTCCTCGGTAATGAATAGAATCGCACAACTTTAGGTGTTTAATTTAAAGCAGAGAAAATGAGCCAGATTGGAGCTGTGCTGGCATACGGAATATGCTCATCAGCAAAGTTTCTTTGCACTTGTTTAGGATGGCCTCCAAATTGCAGCAGTTTTAAGATGCTTTTGTTCACAATGAAAATAAGCGTCAATCGGCGTCTGGCAGCTTTGGGTTTGGCTGTGGGGATGATGGGGGCAGCGATTGTCGTGCTGATCGTGGACACCGAACGGCGAGCCAACGTAACCCGCGCGCAGTTGGGTGAGATGGACTTGGAAAGTTTCCAAATTGCGGATCGATTTAAGGAGAAATTGCGCCAAGCCAACGATCAACTGCGTCGGTACGGCAGCGCCGATGACCACGCGGCTTGGAATGAATTCCTCGAAGCTTGCCAGGAACTCAAATCGTGGATCGGGCAACAGGCTCCGCACCTCAACACCGACGAAGAGCACGAAGCGCTGAAGCGAATCCAATCTGCATACAAAATCTACATGCAGCGGGCGCAGGAATTGCACGCTCGAATCGAAGGGGCTCACGAAGCTGCGGCTTCTCTGGCGGAGTACAACGGATTTTTCGAAGAATCGCGTCGGTTTTTAGACTTGGGCCAGGATCTCGCCCGAGCGCACTTTGATTATCGCAATCAGGTCCTGGCGCGCGCGACCCGAACGATTACCGAGTTGCGGTGGTCAGCCATTGGGTCGCTCGGGCTATTGTTCCTGTTTGGGTTGGGATTGGCTGGCGTGGTCTATCGAGATTTGATAGCTCCACTCCGCGTCAAACTGCAGGAGAGCCAGGTTGTGGCTGAGCGCAACGAGAAGCTGGCTGCGCTTGGATTGCTGGCCGCCGGCGTCGCGCACGAAATCCGCAATCCGCTCACCGCCCTGAAGACAGCCCTGTTCCTGCAGCAGCGCAAACTCACTCCCGGCGCATTGGAACCTGGAGATAATGAACTGCTCGAGCGGGAAATCCTGCGGCTCGAGCGAATCGTCAACGAGTTCCTGCAATTTGCGCGACCGGCGCAACCGCATCCGATTGTGATCACGGCGAACGAACCGCTCCAACACGTTCAAAGTCTGCTCGCGCCGCAGCTAGCCGATTCGAGCATCCGCCTGATCAGCGAACCCGGGGTGGCTTTATCCATCAAAGTGGACCCGGCGCAAATCCAGCAAGTGTTGATTAACCTTGTGCAGAACTCGGCCGACAGCATCGGGCGGAACGGGACGATTACTTTGCGGGCGCGCCCGGAACACCGCCGCCTGGGGGACACCGAGCGGGAAGTGGTTATTCTCGAAGTCACCGACACCGGCAAGGGTATCCCGCCGGCCGTGCAGAAGCGCCTGTTTGACCCCTTCTTTACCACAAAAGAAAAAGGCACAGGATTGGGTTTATCCATCGCTTCTCGCATTGTGGAAATGAATGGCGGCGTGCTGCAATTCCAGACCCAGCAGAACCGCGGTTCTACATTTGGGATAGTATTGCCACAAGCCTCGACCCCGGCAACAAAGCGGCAAGAGCCCGTCCTCAGCTGAATCGCTGAATCGCTACCAGCACAAGTCGAGATTGCCTGGTGGGCAGTTTAGGGTAAGCTGGGAGGTATTTGATGAGTCAGAAACCTCCTGAACAAGCTTTGCGCGTTGGTCTGATTTCATTGGGTTGCGCCAAGAACCTAGTGGATTCCGAGATCATGCTGGGCACCTTGCTCAAAGACGGCATCCAATTGACCAACGATACCACAGAGGCGGATGTGGTCATTGTCAATACGTGCTCGTTTATCGACGCTGCTCAAGAGGAAAGTGTCGATACTATCCTTGAATCGGCTGCTGTCCGGGACGCCAGCCACCGTGGCCAGGGATTGGTAGTGGCAGGTTGTTTGCCGCAACGCTTCCGAGACGATTTGCCGCGGCTGATGCCGGAAGTGGACGCTTTCATGGGCATCGACCAGGTCTCGAAGGTGACCGAAATCGTTCGCGAAGCCGCCGCCGGCAGAGCTCGGCGGGAAGACAGGCGAAGACGCGCATCGCGTGGGCGTAAGCCAGCTATCCTGGCCCGTTTCGCAACGCTGGACCAGAGGGCGGAGAATAAACAGCCCGGGAACGACTCTCACCAAATCGGCAAGCATAATGTTCCCGGGCCATCGCATGGTGCCGCAGGTCGCTTATCCAACGACGCTCCCATATTGGATGTCAATGCGCGACCAAAGTATATCCCGGATTATGCAACGCCGAGATTTCGACTCACTCCGCCTCACTTCGCGTACGTAAAAATTGCAGAGGGCTGTAATCATCCCTGCAGCTTTTGCATTATCCCGCGAATGCGAGGCACCCATCGGAGCCGGCAGCAGGGGGACGTTGTAGCCGAGGCCCGTGCTTTGCTGGCCGATGGAGTCAAGGAGTTGAACCTGATTTCACAGGACTCGACCTATTATGGGTTGGACTTGCGGCCAAATCATAGCCGTAGCATCGCCGCACCTCAGCGTTTTCGAAGCGCGGTCCAGGAGTTGCCGCGCGGATCTACCACGATTTGCACTCTCCTGCGCGAACTCAATGAATTACCCGGCGACTTCTGGATTCGTCTCCTTTACACGCATCCGGCGCACTGGACCGATGAGTTGATTCAAACCATTCACGAATGCCCCAAGGTGGCGCGGTATGTAGACATTCCCCTGCAGCACATTCATGAGAATATGCTGGAGCGGATGCGGCGCGAGACCACGCGGCAGCATATCGTTGATTTGCTGCGGCGGATTCGCTCCGGCGTTCCCGGCATCGCATTGCGGACCACATTCATTGTCGGGTTCCCCGGGGAAACGGAAGAATGCTTTGAATGTTTGCTGGAGTTCATTCGAGTCGCTCGATTTGACCGCCTGGGCGTTTTTGCCTATTCACAAGAGGAAGGCACGCGAGCTGGAGCGATGGCCGGCCAGATACCGGATGCTGTGAAGAAGAAGCGGCGGGATCGCGCCATGGCTGTCCAACACGAGCTCGCGATTTCGATCGGTCGAACTTTTGTGGGGCGAACGCTTCGGGTGCTAGTCGAAAAAAGAGCCGGCCCGAAGGACCTTCAAGGAGTCCGGATTAGCTCCTGGGAGCATGGATTAATCCGCGAGAGCACTGCGCAGGGGCCGGGAGGCAAAAAAGACTATTTCGTGGCGCGCGGGGAAGCCGATGCTCCCGATATCGACGGCCGCGTCTATGTTGGAGGAGAAGTGGCGGTGGGCCAGTTTGCACAGGTGCAAATCATCGGTTGCACCGATTACGATTTGATTGCCGAACCGATTCGGTCCTGATTCAGCGATCCAGCGGCAGCGTAGCCTCGGTTTCGTTGAACATGAACAACGTGCGGCCCGCCAGGATACAATCATGGTGGTGCAGTCGCGTGGATTTCGCCTGCCGTCCATCCACCCAGGTCCCATTGCGCGAACCGAGATCTTTGAGCACATAACCGTTCGCCTCCCAGGCGATAAGAAAGTGCCGTCGCGAAAGCGCTGCGTCGTCAATCATGATATCAGCAGCGGCGTCGCGGCCAATAGCCAGCGGACCAGCACCTAATTCCCAACGTTCCGCGGTTAGTCCGTCCTCAGCCAACAAGCAAAGGCTTGCCATATGCAGTCTCCTGGCGGGCGGTTGCAGCAGTTTGGCCCGCGCCAACAACCACCCAACATAATTGACGCCGACGCCGACATAGCGGTTACATTCGCACAGAACGACGTCGGGTCGCAGGGGAGTATTCAGCCAGAAATCGCTTTTCCTCCTTTTCGTTCGCCCCTATGCTGCCACGCACAAACCACTACGCGGCCGGCGATGACGAGTTTTTCGAGCTTAAGGGCCAGGTTGGTCGGCACCGTTTTTTTGGCGATTGGTCCGACCTGGGCGGTGGCTTATTATGTCATCAAGCGAATGGGTCCCGAGGCCGATTGGCCCTGGACCATGCTCTCTGTCGTAGTGGGACTCTTCGCCCTGGCCGCCGCGTGGTTCGGGGGCGAACGCTTTGTTTTGCGGCAAGTGAGGTTACTTTATCGAGCCGCGCGACAGCTGGCGGAGGGAGACTTGAGCAGCCGCACCGGGTTGGCTCACGAGACTGGAGAATTGGGGGAGTTAGCGCGCACCTTCGATGCCATGGCCGCTTCCTTGGAACAGCGGGTCAAAGAACGCGAACAGGTGGAAAAGGCGTTGCTGAGTCGCTCCTTTCAGCAAACGGTTGTCAGCGCGCTGGGGCAGTTCGCGCTGGTCAGCAAGGATTTCACTGCGCTGCTGAACCAGGCGGTCATGTTGGTTGGCCAAACTCTGGAGGTGGAGTTCTGCGCTGTGTTCCGACTTGAACCCGGCAATGAACTTTCATTGGAAGCGGGACTGGGGTGGAAAGAGGGATTGGTCGGAAAGGTGCGGTTGCCGGCCGATTCGCAGAACCAGCTCGGGTTTACACTGAGCGCGGGGGAACCCGTAATTGTGGAGAACCTGGCGCGAGAGACGCGATTTCGGGGTGCGAAGCTGCTGCAGGATCATGGCGTGGTGAGTGGCGTAACGGTGGCGATCACTGGCCAGGGCCAGGCCTTTGGCGTGTTAGGAGCGCACACGAGCCGCGCGCGAGAGTTTAATGAGGATGAGGTGCATTTTCTACTCGCGGTAGCCACGGTGTTGGCCATGGCTGCGGCACGGAAAATGGCAGAAGCGGAATTGGAGAAGCTGGCGTCGTTTGCCCAGCTCAATCCCAACCCCGCCATGGAGCTGACGACTTCGGGCGTTGTCAGTTATAGCAATGACGCAGCGGCCAAACTGGCCTCGTCCATGGGACGGTCTCATCCGCGCGAGATTCTGCCGCCTAACATCGCCGCGCTAGTGCGGACTTGCCTGGACAGCGCTCCTGGGCGGCTCACACTGGAAACGCGGCAGGAAGGCCGCACGCTTTCATGGTCTTTTCACCCGGTACCGGCCAACCAGGTCGTCCATGCGTATGTGGAAGAGATCACAAATCGGTTGAGTCTCGAAGCACAGCTGCGACAGTCACAAAAAATGGAGTCGGTTGGGCAACTTGCAGCCGGGGTAGCACATGACTTCAACAACATGCTGACTATTATCCAGGGCCACGCCGGCCTGTTGCTCACCAAGTCGGCCGAGGCTCCTGAGTTGCTCGAATCAACGCAGGCCATTTACTTCGCTTCCGAACGCGCCGCCGCGCTTACGCGCCAGTTGCTGATGTTCAGCCGCAAGAACGTCATGCAACCGAAGCCACTTGATTTGCGCGAAGTCGTTTCTCACCTGGGCAAAATGCTGGAACGTTTGCTGGGCGAGACAATCAGTTTGAAATTCATTCCGCCATCCGAGCTTCCGCTGGTGGAAGCGGATGTGGGGATGTTGGAACAGGTGATCATGAATTTAGCCGTGAACGCGCGCGATGCGATGCCGAGGGGGGGTTCCCTGACAGTAACGACGACCCAGGTTCAGATCAATCAGGCTTATGTGCAAAGCCACCCGGAAGCGCGGTTAGGCAGGTATGTTTGCCTCGGAGTCAGCGATACGGGGTGCGGGATGGACCAGGCGACGGTGGCGAGGATTTTTGAGCCGTTCTTTACGACGAAAGAAGTGGGCAAAGGCACCGGCTTGGGTCTCGCGACAGTGTACGGCATTGTTAAGCAGCACGAAGGTTGGATTCAGGTTGTCAGCGAGCCCGGCAAGGGTTCGACATTTAGTGTCTTCTTCCCTGCAAGTACCAAGCCGGCGGAAGCCAAAGCGGCCGTTACGGCACCATCAGCCGCATTGCGCGGGGGCCGCGAAACCATTCTGGTCGTCGAAGATGAGCCAGTCCTGCGCGATTTGGCCCATGTGATCCTCGAGGAATGCGGCTATCAAATCCTGGAAGCCGGGTCGGGGCGTGAGGCGCTCGGCATGTGGGAACAGCACAAGGACGACATTGATTTGGTGCTGACAGACATGGTGATGCCCGAAGGTGTGTCCGGGATGGATCTGGCCCAGCAACTCCTGCTGACCAGACCTGATCTAAAGGTCATTTTCGCCAGTGGTTACAGCATGGATGATCTTGACACTGCTTTTATTCGGAACGGTCAGGCAGTTTTCCTCCAAAAGCCCTATACGCACGTAACGCTTGCCAAGGCAGTGCGCGAATGCCTCGATCGGCCGGCGGCAACCGGAAAATAGACCGGATGACGTAAGGCCTATGCCTCCGCTTTCAACAACTCCAGGACACGTGTCACTGCTTCTTCAGCTTTAATCGCCAGTAACCCTCCGGCACGCGGCTTTAATTCCACCTCGCCTTTCGCGAGCGACTTCTCCCCAATCCCGATGCGCAGCGGGAAACCTACGAGCTCAGAATCTTTGAACTTCACTCCGGGCCGTTCGTTGCGATCGTCGAGAATGACATCGACGCCGCGCGCGTTGAGATCGGCGTAAAGCTTTTCGGCCTGCTGCATGACAAGACTGTCCGGCGCCACATTCAGCGGAGTGATGCACACGCGGTACGGGGCGACGCTCAGAGGCCAGATGATTCCGTTATCGTCATGGCTTTGCTCGATCACCGCTTGCAACGTGCGCGTCACTCCTATTCCGTAACAGCCCATGATGGCAGGCTGCTGTTTGCCCGATTCGTCTAGAAACAGGGCATTGAGGGCGAGGCTGTATTTCGTGCCGAGTTTGAAGACGTGGCCGACCTCGATCGCGCGTTGCAGCTTCAGCGGCTTGCCACATTGCGGACAGGGCTCGCCAGCTTGCACTAGCCTCAAGTCCGCCCAATGGGCAGGCTGGATATCTCTGTCCATCGCCACGTGACGCAAATGGAAGCCGTCGGTGTTGGCACCGGTGGTCATTTCGGCCGCGTTGCGTAGCCGTTCATCGGCGTACACAGGATGTCCCGCAACTCCGACGGCACCAAGGCTGCCGGGATGCGCCCCGAGGGCGGCGAAGATTTCATTGGGTTCGGCCGGCCTGAAAGTGGCGGTGCCTAACGCACCGGCCAACTTGGCTTCATTCAATTGGTCGTCACCACGAAGGAGGACCAATACCAATTTGCTTTCGGCTACATAGACGAGAGTCTTGATCTGTTTTTCGGCAGCAACGTTGTAGGGTGCGCGAGTTAGGGCCTCGATGGTGACGACGCCCGGTGTGGCAAACTTTTCAACTGCGGGACCGGGGCTTTGTCTTACGGATTCCGAGCTTTGGACCTTCGAGCTGGCCTTTTCCACGTTAGCGGCGTAGCCGCACGCCTCGCAAAACACCACTTCGTTTTCGCCGGTCTCCGCCGGAACCATGAATTCGTGGGAGAACTTGCCACCCATTACACCAGTATCGGCTTCAACCGGCAAGGTCTTGAGGCCGCAGCGCTGGAAGATGCGGCTGTAAGCGTCGTACATTTTGCGGTAGCTCTGCTGGGCGGCTTCGTCGGTGGCATCGAAGCTGTACGCGTCCTTCATGATGAATTCCTTGGCGCGCATGAGGCCGAAGCGCGGGCGGATTTCGTCGCGGAACTTGGTTTGGATTTGATAAAAATTCTTCGGCATTTGCCGGTAGGAATTAATCTCTCCAGCCACCAACGAGGTAATGACTTCTTCATGCGTAGGACCAAGGACCCAGTCTTTTTTGGCCCGGTCGCGAACCTTGAAAAGCACGTCCTTGGCGGTTTCATACCGACCGCTCTGCTGCCAAATTTCGGGAGGTTGTAAAGCGGGCATGAGCACTTCGAGCGCGCCGGCCCGGTTCATCTCCTCGCGCACAATCTGTTCGACCTTGCGCAAGGCTCGCAGCCCGAGCGGCAGGAACGTATAGAGTCCGCCGCTCAGCTTGCGGATCAATCCGGCTCTGAGCAAAAATTTGTGCGAAACGATCTCCGCTTCGGCAGGGGTTTCCTTGAGAGTTGGGACTAAGGTTTGGCTCCAGCGCATAGCTTACTTGTAGAATTTTCTGAGCAGCTTTTCTGGCGACGCGATTACAGGCGCCACTAAGTCGAGCTTAGAGAAAACGAGGGATAGAGACTCGTGGTCGATGCAAAGAAGGTGGGAGTCGCGACTGACTAGAAGAATGGATTCTAGAACGGCGGATTCGGCTACCAACAGCGCATCGTTGCGTTCCTCGTACGGCAGCAAACCCGCATCACGCAGTCGTTGGGCAGCGTTGGCGGCGAGCGCGTCCTGAAGTGCGTTCAACTCCACTGGATGCATTCGCCAACGTGAACGAAGCTCCTCCAAGGCTCTACGAGCCAAATCACCGACTTTGGAACCAGAGTCACCCCGAACTTTAAACGCGAGCTCCGTCAACACAGTAGGTGGCACAATAAACTGTACAGGCCGAAGCCGCCGATGGATCAAATGCCAGACGTCAATGGTGGGCTCGTGGCGGTCGCTTAGCCGAAACAGTATATTTGTGTCAACCGCTACGAGCTGTGGTTTTTGCATCGGAACTATAGATGATGCGCAGCGCGTCAGCCCTTAACCGCTGACGCTGTTCGTTAGTGAGCTTGTTACATCGTTGGCGGGTTTGCTCACTAATGGAGTCCCAATCAATATCGCTACGGAACCCTGTAATTCTGCGCTTCTTCTTCATTTCCCGTACAACCTACCAAAGGGTAGTAGATATTCCAGCTACTTCACCGTGTTCACCAACGGTGCCAGTCCCTGGATGCGGACTTCGAGGCGGTCGCCGGATTGGATGGGACCGACGCCGCTGGGAGTGCCGGTGAGGATGATGTCGCCGGGCAGCAGCGTGAGATTAGTCGAGATAAAGCTGACGAGCTTGAAGCAATTGAAGATTAGCTGGCTGGTATGCGAGTTCTGGCGCAACTGTCCGTTTTGAAAGAGTTGAATGTTCAGGGTGTGCGGGTCGATTTTCGTTTCGACGTAAGGTCCCAGCGGAGTGAAAGTGTCGAACGACTTGGCGCGGGCCCATTGACTTTCGCTGTGTTGGATAGTGCGGTCGCTGATGTCCTGGGCAGCGGTGTACCCGAGGATGTAGCGCGGTGCGGCAGCGGGAGTCACATTGCGCATGCGGCGGCCAATGACGATAGCCAGTTCTGCCTCAAAATCAGTGCGGTGATTGGCAAACGGCACTTCGATTTTACCACCGTCAGGCAACAGCGAAGTTGTGGCTTTGAACCAGAATAACGGTTCTTTGGGCAGTGGCTTGTTGGATTCTCGCGCGTGATCGGCGTAATTGAGTCCAACGGCGATTATCTTGGAAGGGACAATCGGAGCTAGGGTGCGCAAACCGCGCAGCTTGATCGGCTTGCGGTCAAAGGACGGCGAGCCAAAGACATCGCCGCGGAGACGAAAGCCTTCGCCATCCAGAACTTTGGCGTAAAAGATCTCGTCGCCTTTTTGGAATCGTCCAATGGCTGCCATAAGGTCAAAGAATGCTTAGCAGAAACCAGCGGTGTGCCGCAAGAGTAAAGAAAGATTAATGCAGGCCGGCGAGGGCGATTGCGCCCGTAAGTTTCGCCACGAACCACTCGGGAAAGCACCCGAGGGCAATGACCCCGAGGGCAATCAAGGCGATAAGCGCCTGGATTAGTATAGGTGGCGCTGGCCCAGCCGTCTCAGTCGGAGCCGGGGCGACATAAGCCTGCTTAAGCACCTTGAGGTAATAGTACAAAGAGACAGCGCTCAGGCCGAGCGCCAGGATGACGAGCCAAAGCAGATCGAACTGCTGCGGGGGAGCGCCAAGCGCGGCACTAAACACAAAAAACTTGCCAAAGAAACCCGCCAGCGGCGGTATGCCGGCGAGCGACAGCATGAAAATCATGAGGCAAAAAGCCACCAGGGGCGCGCGCCGGCTGAGGCCCGCGAAATCGAGCAATCGAGCAGCACCGGCCTGCTGTTCGACGACCGCGACAACGCCAAAAGCGCCGAGGGTAGTCAGCCCGTACGTGACGACGTAGTAGACGAGCGCGGCAAGGCTTTGTTCGCCCGGCGCCATCACTGCCAGCAACAAATAACCAGCATGAGCGATCGCGGAATAGGCCAACAGGCGGCGCACGCTGGTTTGCACGATCGCGGCGAAGTTACCAAGCAACATCGAAACGACGGCAACGATTGCCAGCACAGGGACATAACCGGGTGACCAGGCGTGCCATGCGCCACTGCCTTCGGCGCCCTTAAACCCAAGTGACATCACTCTCGCCAAAATGAAGAAACCGGCAACTTTCGAACCGGAAGCAATGAAAGCCGCGCTCGGCGTCGGCGCGCCCTGATAAGCATCCGGAGCCCACAAATGAAACGGGGCCGCGGCGACTTTGAAACCAAATCCGATGACCGTCATGATAATCGCCAAAAGGAGCAGAGGGTCGAGCCTGGGCCCATGAATGGCGGCGGCAATTTGGGTCAGGTTGGTCGATCCCGAGATGCCGTAAAGCAAGCTCAGGCCAAAGAGTGTGAACGCAGCGGAAAGGCCGCCGAAAAGGAAATATTTCAATGCCGCTTCGGCCGAGGTCTGGCTGCGCTTATCAAAGGCCGAGAGGATGTAAAGCGAGAGACTGGTCAGTTCGAGCGAAACGAAGATCATCAGGATATCCTGGGCGCTGACGAGGAACATCATTCCGACGGCCGCCAGCATAATGAGGCCGCAGTATTCGCCGATGTGGTGAGTGAATTCTGTTTCAATGGAGAGCAACAGCGTGCAAATCGTTAACACCAGCACGGCGCATTTCACCAACTGGATCAGAGGAGCGGCAACGAATATCCCGTCTCCGATAATAGCCTGGTGTTGAGGCAGGACGAGCATCCAACCGATGGAGGCCAGGCAACCCGCGGAAGAAATCATCACACTGATGACACGCCGGAAGCGCGGCTCGAGGTCCTGCATGGCCAACAGATCGGCGCCCAGCGCGACCAGGGCGCCGAGCACCACCAGGAGCTCGGGGATCGTTACCTGAAATATCGGCAGGTAACTCATTGCACCGCGATTGAGATTTGAAATTTCAAATTCGGTTTCAATGGATTCATAATCCGCAGGTTTTCCTCAACCCATCAAACAAAGGCGAGGCAAAGCTCGGCACAATCAGGTCAAGAAGAAAGCGCGGGTAGAGGCCCGCGAAAAGCGAGGTTCCGATCAGCAGCAGCGCGCCGATCCACTCGGGGACAGAAATGGCAGGCAGATGCGCGGAATGGCCGGGGCCATCGGCATGACCGGCCGCGACCCCAGAATGGGCTGTCTCATCCTTTTCGGCGAAGAAGGCTTTCTGCAAGGCGCGGAGGGTGTAAGCCACACCTATGACGATCCCCAGGCCGCTGACGACCGCCAATGTCGGAAAGGCTTTCCAAGCGCCGATGAGGACCTGCAGCTCAGCGACAAAACCGCTAAAGCCAGGCAGACCCATAGAAGCGACACTTGCCAGCGTGAAGGCTACTGCTGCAAAAGGGAGTTGTTGGCTCAAATTCATCGGCTGCAGCTCCGCCAGGTCGCGCGTGTGAGTCCGGTCATAAACCATGCGTCCGACCACCGCGAACAGCAGGCCGGCGATAATTCCGTGTGAAAACATCTGCAGCACCGCCCCGCTCAAGCCAATCGTGGTTATCGTCATCAACCCCAGCAGAACAAATCCCATGTGGCTCACGCTGGAATAGCCGATCACGAATTTGAAATCGCGCTGCACCAGCGCCACGGTCGCGCCATACACAATGCCAATTACCGCCAGAAGGGCGAAGACATCGCGCCAGGAGCCGAGACCCAGCACTTGAAAGCCCCAGGGTGCGAGACCCTCGGGAAAAATGGTCATCGCCACGCGCAGGCAGCCGTAGGCGCCGAGCTTCATCACGACGCCGGCGAGCAGCATCGAGGCGGCAGTGGGCGCGGCAACGTGGCCAGTGGGCGCCCAGGTATGAAAAGGCCACATACCGGCAAGAATGGCAAAGCCGACGAACACCAGCGGAAATGCCCACATCTGGAAATCACGCGGGAATGAAGTATGGGCCAGTTCGAGCAGGCTCATGGTTTTGCCACCGTCCAGCACAAATGCCGAGATGATGCCGATCAAGACCAGGGCACTGCCAACGAAGGAGTAGAGCGCCAGTTTCATTGCGCCATATTCGCGACGGGTCGAACCCCAAATGGCGATCAGGAAATACTTCGGGATAATGGCCAGTTCATAGAAGACGAACAGCAGGAAAAGATCGAAGCTCAGGAACACGCCATACACGCCGCCAATGAGCGCGAGATAGAAAGCAAAGAACTCCTTGGCGCGATGTTCGATGTTCCACGAGAACAGAATGCCGGCGATGGCGGCAAAGCCGGTCAACAAAACGAGGGTTAGGCTAAGGCCGTCTGCCGCGAGGTAGTATTGGATTCCGAGGCTGGGGATCCAGGGAATGCGGACAATGGTTCTTATCTCGCCGGGTTGTGCTTCAAAAAATCCCACTAATGCTACTACGAACCCAGCCAGAGCAGTCAATAGCGCCACGGCACGCGCCGCCCGCGGGTTTTGCCCAGGGAGCACCATGAGGCATAGCACGCCCACAAAGGATAGGTAAATGGTCCAGGCGAGCATGTCAGAACCTCAGGTGCTGGACCATTTGCCAGACGGTGGAGTTAATGGCGCCGAGCACGAGTTGCGGGTAAATGCCCAGAACAAACATCAACACGATTCCCGGCAAGACGAGTAATCGTTCGGACACCGTCAGGTCGGCGAGTTTGGACCATCGCTCATTGAGCGGTCCATGGAAGACGCGTTGAGATAAAGTGAGAATGAAAACAGCGGTCAGCAGCAAGCCGACAGCAGAGAGGGCCGTCGCCCAGGTGGCCAGCGGAAAAGCGCCCTTGAAAATAAGGAACTCGCCGATAAATCCATTCAGCCCCGGCAGGCCAAGTAAGGAGAAGAGCGCGATGCCCATCAGACCGCACAGCACAGGCGCTACTTTTCGCAACCCACCGAAGTCATTTAAACCGCGTAGTCCATGACCGCGTTCTTCGAGAAAGCCGATGAACCAGAAGACCGTGGCGGCGGTGAGGCCGTGATTGAACATCTGCAGAATGACGCCGTCCAGGGCGGCAGCCTTTTCTGTTAACGGGGAAGCGGCGATGCCGGCCGAACGCAACACGGCGAACACGCCCAGCAGGCAGTAACCGAGGTGGTTAATGGATGAGTAGGCGAAGACGCGTTTGAGATCGCGTTGCGCGAAAGCGGCGCCGGCGGAAAAAACAATCGTGAGCACCGCCAGCCATAGCAGAGGAGTGGAAACCCAGCGCAGCTCCTCGGGAAAGATAGGGAGGAGAATGCGAAGAAATCCGTACACGCCCATCTTAGACATGGCGCCAGTGAGCAGCATGGTTGTTCCCGTAGGCGCCTCAGCGTAGGCAGCGGGCAACCAGGTGTGGAAGGGCATCAGCGGAACCTTCACGGCCAAACCGAGGAAAGCGCCAAAGAAAATTACCAGCGAGAGCCGTCGCGCCGTCAGGTTAGGCCAGCCGAGTTGGTCGGCAAGGGTGGAGCTCAGCGACCCGTTCCGGCCGAGGTTAGCAAGCGTGGTGAAATCGAATTGGTGCGTGGCGAGGAAAATGGCAAGAAAGGACAGGAGCATCGCCACACTTCCCGCCATGGTATAGACGAAGAATTGTGTGGCGGCCTGGGTGCGCAGCGGGCCGCCCCACAGTTTAATCAGGAAGAAAGCGGGGATGAGGCTTAGTTCCCAGAAGATGAACCAATGAAAAAAGTTGAGAGCGCTGAACGTGCCGAACAGGCCGGCTTCAAGAAAGAGCACCAGGGCGAAGTAAAGCGGCGCGCGCTCGGTGATCCGCCACGAGGCAAGCAAGGACATCGGCACCAGAATCGCCGAGAGCAGCAGCAGAAGAAGGCTCAGGCCATCAGCACCCAGATGATATTGCACCGCGAGCGTAGGAATCCAGTCGGCGGGACCCTCCTCGAACTGGAGAGCGCCGGAGGCAGGGTCGAACCGGAACCAAAGAGTGATCGCCAAAGCCAGGCAGCCGAGACTAACGGCCAGCGCCAAGCGACGCGCGAGTTCCCGGGGCGCAGCTAAAACAAGCAGACCACCGGCGAGCGGCAGAAACGTCAGGATGCTAAGCCAGTGGAACGAACTCATGAGGCGCGGCACCCCCAGATTAAGATCAGTGTCAGCACGACGAGGCTGATACCGATGATGCGGAGATAGCTTTGCACGCGTCCGTTCTGTAAGCGCGAGAGCAGGCCGCCCCCGTTCGAAACGCCCTGGCAAGTTTTGTCGAAACCAAGGTTGATGACGAACTCATCGAAGACGCGGTCGACCCAGGCGAGGCCAACAATGATATAAGCAACCAATTGAACGAGCCCGTTCCAAAGGAAGGTGTCGAGCAGATCGGCAGTCCGCGCCCACCAGGCATTGAGGCCGACGATGGCCCATTCGTAAGCTTCGTCGATAAAGTATTTGCGGCGCAGCAGGGTAAAAGCATTTGGCCAGACACGTTCGAGGACATCGGGTTCTTCGGAGGCAGTGACAGGTTTGCGGCCATATAACCACCAGCCCAGGCCGAGACCGAGAAAGACGATCACGGTGGAGGTCGCCATCACGGACAGGGTGCCGGGTTCGAACAGCTTTGCGAATTGGACTGTGGGCTGCTCGCCTTCCAACAAACTCTGGAACCAGGGCCAGGCGGGCGTGCCAATGAATCCGAGCAGGACCGAAAAAGCCGCAAGGATCATGAGTGGAACGACCATCTCGCGCGGGCTTTCGGCGGGTTCGGGAGGCAATTCGAGGCGGGGATGTTCTTTGGCCGGGGCCCCCGCGTGTTCGACGGTGCGTTGCTCGGAGCTGGTTGTTTTGCCGAGCGACAATCGGCAATTGCCGAAGAACACGAAACAGATCTGGCGGGTCATGTAAAATGCCGTCAAGAGCGCACCGATTACGCCGAGATAGAACGGCCAATGCGATACGCTCCAGAGCGAGGCGGTGTGAAGGATTTCGTCCTTGCTCCAAAAACCGGAGAAGAGCAGTGGAAAGCCGCAAAGGGCGAGCATGCCGATCGCGTAAGTGGCAAACGTGACCGGCATGAATTTGCGCAGGCCGCCCATGCAACGGACGTCCTGCTCATGGTGACAGCCGTGAATAACGGAGCCGGCGCCCAGGAACAGAAGTGCTTTGAAAAATGCGTGAGTGATCAAATGAAACATCCCGACCGCAACGCCGCCAACGCCCAGCCCGATCATCATGAAACCGAGTTGCGACACCGTGGAATAAGCAAGGATGCGTTTGATGTCCGTTTGCGCCACCGCGATCGTGGCGGCGAAAACCGCCGTGACAGCGCCGACCCACGTCACCACCGTGAGTGCAGAGGAGACGGGCAGCGACGAAATGGACATCAATGGGTAAACGCGGGCGACGAGGAACACGCCGGCCGCGACCATGGTGGCGGCGTGGATGAGCGCGCTGACCGGAGTCGGGCCTTCCATGGCGTCGGGGAGCCAGACGTGGAGAGGAACTTGTCCGGACTTGCCGACGGCGCCGCAGAAGATCAGCAAGCCGATTCCAGTCGAGGCGGCCAGGCCGAGGCTGGTACCACGGGTGAGCAGATTGGTCAGTGCCGATTGCTCGAGGCAACCGCGATCGTGGTCATAAAATAAAAGCGTGCCGGCTTGCGAATAGAGCCAGACCATGCCCAGCAGCAAAGCCAGGTCGCCAATGCGGGTGACTATGAAAGCCTTTTTCGCCGCGGCCGCGGCGGCGGGTTTGTGATACCAAAACCCGATCAGGAGATAAGAGGTGAGGCCCACCAACTCCCAGCAAATGAACAACAGCAGGAGACTATTGGAAATGACCAGCCCGAGCATGGCGGCCGCGAACAGGGACAGAAAGCAAAAGAAGCGCGTGAAATTCTCGTCATGCGCCATGTAGCCGGTGCTGTAGATGAAGATCAACAGGCCGACAAAACACACCATGACCAGCATGACGGCGGAAAGCGGATCGAGCACCCAACCAAGCCGCAACCAGGTGTCGCCGAATTGGAACCAGGGAAAATTGCAAAATTGGCGCGCGCTTTCACCCGAGTGGGACAGAACATCGGCGAATGCGAAGCAAGAGAGAACGAGGGCAAGCGCCATCGAGCCGATGGCCAGTGAGGCGGCGAATCTGCGTCGGCGCTGTGGCGCCACGGCGCTGAGGCCGGCCGCCAGCAACGGCAAAGCAGGAATGAGCCAGAGGTAGCGGATCATCCTGGCTTAGCCTTTAAGCGCGTCAAGCTGATCGACATTCGTCGTTCGATAATGGCGATAAATGGAAATAATAAGCGCCAGGCCGACGGCCGCTTCGGCGGCGGCGACACCGATGGAGAACAGGACAAAAATAATTCCCGTGGCCGCCTCTGGATTCGGGCCAAAGCGCCAGAACGCGATGAAATTGAGATTGGCGGCGTTGAGCATGAGCTCGATGCCAATCAGGACGATGATCGCATTGCGGCGCGCAAGGGCGCCGGCGAGGCCGATGGAAAAGAGCAAAGCCGAGAGCAGGAGATAACTTTGAAGCGGAGCCATGGAAATCAGTGAGCGGCTGGGTGGGTTGCTGGAGCGGTGGTTGCGGGGGAGGCATTGGCGGGTTGCGGCGGTTCGCGCATGGCGATGATGACTGC
The DNA here is from genome assembly GCA_964623885.1 of uncultured Verrucomicrobiota bacterium. Classification (GTDB taxonomy): domain Bacteria; phylum Verrucomicrobiota; class Verrucomicrobiia; order Limisphaerales; family UBA8199; genus CAZUVM01. The sequence goes on along the minus strand of CAZUVM010000115.1, from coordinate 13,578 downwards.
GCCGATCAGGGCGACGGTCAGCAGCAGGCCAATGACTTCGAGCGGGAGCACGTAACGGGTCATGAGTTGGTCGCCAATTTGGCGCACGGTAGCGCCGGAGTCCGAAAGAGATGCACGAGCAACGGCCTTGCTGGAGAGCAGCACGCCGGCCAAAGTTCCGAATACCGCCACTGCTACGCCGATGCTGAGGCACCATTTGGAAGAGAGGATCGGTTGCCCCGAGGCTTCGGTGCCGCGGGTCAGCATGATGGCAAAGACGATGAGAATCGCCACCGCGCCAATATAGATCAGCAGTTGGGCGAAACCGACGAACTGGGCATCGAGCTGAAGATAGAGCGAGGCCAGGCCGGCGAAGGCAACCGCCAACGCCAGAGCGCAGTGCACCAGATTTCGCAGTGTCATGGCCGCGATGGCGCCGGCGACAGTAACAGCCGCGAGGAGGACAAAAACTGGGCTCATTTTCCGCGTTTAGTTACGTTAAAGTCCGCCAACATTCAAGGTTGAAGAACGCGTGTTGGTTACTTCGCTTAAACATAAGTGAAGTGCTTAGGTATGGGATTTCTCGTTTTTTAGGTTTGAAACACTTTGAAAAAGGGGATGCGCGTGCAGAATCGCCGCAAAGTGGTGCAAAGTGGTGCAAAAAGTGAAACATGGATCGGACGAGGGAACCGGGTTAAACATGGGTGAATTGCTTGGGTTTGGTGGTTTTTGATCGGGAATGGCCTGCATAAGCACGAATGACTATGAAACTGGTAAGAGGATATTTAGGACCGTCAGGCTCCGCTGATACCTTGCTGGTATGACCCCGCCGAACTTTTCGCCGGAGCCGACAGCCGCCAGCCCTGCTGCTTGCGTAGGCGCAGGGAGATTCGCCACTCCTTGGCTTCGTCCCTGTCCAGCTTCCGGCCGCTGCTGCTCGGCTCCACGTTAGACCGCATGACAATGGAACGGTTTCCGAATCGTGGTATGTTGGCCTGCCGAATGTATGTGCCTCGGTGGGTCCTGTTTGTCGCCATCGCTTTTGGCCTGGTTGAATTCACAAATATCGCGCTGGAGCAATTCGTAAGACTGCTGGCGCCATGGAACGCGATAGTTCCGGCCGCAGCAATGGGGATTATCGTGCTTACCGCCGCCGCAGTCGCAGTTCGCTCGTCGCTGATAAGCGCGATCTTAGCCATCGAAGGCGGGATGCTGTTCGCCTGTTTGGCAGCGCTGCTTTGGGTGGCACTGCAACGGCGCGCCGAACTGTCGCTGACTCTCGTGAACGCTGCAACCCATCTCGTGCTTTTGCCGTTCGTCGCTGCCATTGCGGGGGGCGTCGCCATCGTCATATCGCGAGCCGCACATGGCCAGTTGCTTGTGTCGGTCACAGGGGTTCCGCTGCTCATCGGCGGCGTGCTGCTCCTCGTTCACATGAGCGGTCTTCCCCGTCCAGAGCGTCCGCCGTTTGTACTGTCCGGCTTTGGACTTTGTGCGCTCGGCCTTGTCCTGCTGCCTTGCGCTGCCGCACCTTCCGAATCGTCGAGAAAACAATTCACTCCGAAACGGGCGCAACCTCTCAAGGAAAGCGTGTGAGTCAATGATGATGTGCGCTCTTGCTCACGGTTCAGCGTACGACATTTAGCATTGGCTTTTCGCGCAACCAGCCACGGCAGCCCTTTTAGAACCAATCCGGACGTTTCATTACCATGAAGGGCGTACCAACCACATCCGCGGGCGGGCTTTCCAGGAACGCGTTGTAGAACTTCAAAGGGGACAAAGGCGCGGTTGTGTCCGTGAATAAGATCGTGCCGAGCGTGTTCGTCACTACGGCCAACTTGCTAAATTGTGTAAGTGCGAGGTTGGTTGAACTGCCAACAGCGTAAAGTCCGGGCGGGCCGGTGATCTCAAACTGAAAGCCTGCCGGTGAGAGTTGAATACGGATGAGTTGCACCGTCAGCGGATAGATGAACACTGAGAGGCCTTGATTCTGCAGCGTCGAAATCGTCGTCAGATTGATGCTTAGATTTGTCGAACCCGCCAATGGTTCGGACAGTACCAGCGTGGTCAGCGGGTTGGCCAGGAAGCTAACGGCCTGCAATTGGGTCATGTCAGGTGGCAGGGTCAGGTTGGTCAGTAGATTGCCGACCAGGAAAAGGCCGGTCAGATGCGTCAGGCCGGGCGGGAGCGTCAAGCTGGTGAGCCGATTGCCGCCAAGGTCGAGGGTTTCCAAATGCTCCAGCCCCGGGGGCAGCACGATGTTCGTCAGTTGATTGTCGCTGAGGTTGATTTGCGCCAAATTGGTCGGGCCCGCCGGCAACGTAAAGTTGCCAAGTCTATTTTCCGAAAGACGGAGTGTCGTCAGGTTGCTCAGGGTTCCGGGCAGAGTGACGTCCGTGAGTTGTGGATTTGCGCTCACATCCAGAAGCCTAAGACTGGGGAGATCTTCCGGGGCACTGAAAGTGGCAAAGAGATTCGAGCGAAGGAGCAGAGTCTGCAGGCTGGCCAGGTTCGCCGGCAGACCGAGGCGACCGAACTGGTTGAAAGAAAGGTTAAGTTCCGTGAGGTTCTGCAGATCGGTTGGCAAGGTCACGGTCGTAAGTTGATTAAACGCAAGGTCAAGCTCGGCGAGATTTGTCATGCCGGCAGGCAGTGTGAAACTGGTGAGCAGGTTCTGGGATAGATTCAACTCGCTCAAGAGTGAAAGTCCTGCTGGAAAGACCGCGTTCGTCAGAGGATTACCAGCGAAATAAAACGTGCTCAGATTGGTCAGGCTGGACGGGCACGAGAAGTCAGAGAACGAATTAAATCCAAGGTCGAGCGAAACAAGCGCGGCAAGGTTCGACAAACTGTTGAAATTGGCGAGTTGATTGCCTTCCAAATCAAGATTCTGCAACCGGACGAGATCGGAGGGCAAGACGAGGTCCCGCAGCGAATTGCCCTCAAGCACCAGCGAGCCAAGGTTCGTCAGACCGTTCGGAATGATGCAGTTCGTCAGTGAGTTAGCGCTGAGATCGAGGCTGACCAGTTCGGTCAGCGCAGATGGAATGGCGACATTGGTCAGGACGTTGATTTGGAGGTTCAACGACACCAAATTGCGAGCCGTCTCCAATCCGTCAATGCGTTGCACGCCACGGCGACTGGCGTCGAGGTTCGTCAGGCTCAGCATGTCCTGCTGCGTGATAGGCGAGGAAGGTTTGTTCAAGGCGGCGCGGACCGCGGCGTTCAGCCCGGGATCGGGAATGGAGACGTCTTGAGCAGCGGCAGACGCGGCGAAGCCCATTAAGATCAACAAATGGAAACTGTGGGAAAAAGCTCTCGTGCATTTCTTCATGTTGGTTGGAGGCGCAGATACGCGTGAAGTTCCACAAGGCGAGCGGGACTGAAGACCCACCCCAGAACAGGGCGAACCATGCGGACATAGAACTGCCGAGGGGCGAAGGGGTTGCGAGAGAGCTGAATCTTAAGGTTTTTGTAGAAAGGAAGGGGTCCGTTAATGAGATTGTACAATAAATCTGGTTCTTGGAATAAAGGCGCTCGGGAGTTAAGGTTGGGTAGCGTGCGGGATATGACAATCTCATTAACCCCTTTTCGGCTGATGAAAGTTGAAGGGTGAGAATCCCCAACCTTCAATGCTCAACTTTCAACCCGTTGCATCCGCCGGACTTCGCAAAGCGTCGAGGTCGAAGTTGCACGGCATGGAGAGAATTGAGAGTTGGATGGGGACGCCGGGACGGCGTCCCTACCAAGGAATGTTGAAGCGTTTGAGGCAAGGCAAATGCAGAGGAGCGATTTCGCTTTACGGTGAGCTTCAAAAGGGAGTATTACTAGGTTGGTGAAGAGGGAGTCGTCGACTGTGGGAAGGCAAGTTTGTTGGCCTTATCCTGCCCAATGGGAAGATAGACAGATCTGCTCAATCACCTTGTTGGGCCTGAGATAATGAGCCACGATTTCCCGCCGGAGCTGGATACGAGCATCAATCAGCAAGTGCTAAAGTGCCTCGATGGCTTATCCGTGCATTCGGATGTGGCTGAAGCTTTGACTAGGGCATTGGAGCCGCTGGGCGATGTCCAGATCTTCTGTCCGGATTCGCAGCAGTATCTTTATGTGCTTGCCTCCACAAAAGGTGTCATCTTCGCATTTGCGGTGGGGATGAACACGACGTGTTTCAGGTTGGATGAGCGCATGAAGACACGTGCGCTGGCTAGCGGAGCCGCGCCGTATCTCGGCTGCGGCGACCAGTGGGTTTCCTTTACGCTGTTCCGAGATGATTGGCCGAAGGTTGATCTTGAGTTCTGGGCACGGAAGGCGTACGTCGCAGCGAGAGAGCGAGAACAATGAAAAAGCCCAACCAACGTGCTGGACGAGGGGTGAGCCAAACGGCGTTGCCGACGCAGAATACAAGCTTCGCGCAAGGCAACAATTATGTGGTCTTCCCGAACGTGTGGGTGACGGGCACGCAACTGCACGGAACGTGGGCTCCGGCAGGCGGGAAGAGTTACGGCAGCTTGAACGGGTTCCAGCTCCGGTACCTGGGCACGGTGAACCAGACGCCGACGAACATGACCGCCTCCGTCTCGGGCGACGCGCTGACGTTGGCGTGGCCGGCGGATCACATAGGCTGGACGGTGCTGGCGCAAACGAATCATCTGAACTCCGGCTTAAGCAGCAACCCGCTCGACTGGGGCAGAGTTGCCGGCTCGCAGAACACGAACCTAGTGCAGATCCCGATCAACCGCGCCAGCCCCGGCGCTTATTATCGGCTGGTATATCCTTGATTTGGATTGGTTGAGGGTTGAGAGACCCGGGTGGTCGAGGGTTGAAGGTTGAGGGTTGAGAACCCTCAGGCGCTCAACTCTCAACCCGTCACATTACATCCAGCGGGCTCCGCACGCCCAGCCCGTGTCGTTTCATGACATGAGTGTAGATCTGTGTGGTCGTCACATCCACGTGGCCCAGCAGGTCTTGCACGTCGGCTCGATCAGGGTCTTACAGAAATGCGATTTCAAGATTGTCGGTGAGAACAAGGATTTTGCCCAAGGAAGAGGTGGAGAAACAAAGGAATATATTTTTCGTCTAAGATAGCGAAATCCAACAATGAAAATGCCTAATTCTCGCTTGACAGGACGCGCCAATTGCGTCTCAGTTTGCATTTGTGCGCGCTTGAGAGCGCGATGTTTCGGCACTCCAAGCTCATGAATAGTACATCGTCAGTTAAGCGGCCCGAGACTCGGATGGTGTTCCGAGTCCTGGCTGGCGTCATTGCGACCTTTTTATTGCTCATCGGACTACCGGTGGCGCTGTCTGAGGTGTTCACCAGCTCATGCGACTTGCTTTGGAACATTTTTTCGGCCATTTGCTGTTTGTATGGCGGCCTCGGTCTGGCGGTGGGCGCTCGCACCGGGTGGTGGTATGATGTCCGAGCCTGACATTTCACCAAAGCCGATAGTCGCCACTCATTTTTTTGCGGAGCGCATGCGAGACTCGTTGATCGCTGGCTTCGTCTAAGTTTAGTCTCTGGCGGCTGCGGCTCAGTTCCGGGTTTGGCGGCACTGGCACACCACACGTTATAAACCAGTCAGATAATCTCGGGCATCGGCGATGCACTCAGGAAAAGATCTGATGAAGGGGCGACTCTCATCGTGGATTTCGGCGGGCATTCTTTTGTTGCTGACCGTGCCGGTGCGGGCTCAGAATATCCCGAGCTTTACGCCTGAGCAGTCCAAGGCGTTCCACCAGGAGCCATTCAATCCGCGTCCCTTGACTGAATGGAATCGGCGAGGCGACTTTACACGCTACATCTACCTTAATGCGGCCGAATTCTGGGCTCATACGCCGCTGACGAGAAAGGATCCCGTTTTACCGCTCACTCATGCCGAGCGACCGGATGTCGCGGATTTCAAAGTGGCGGTGGTGGCGCACGCACGTCGCTGAAGGACTACGTTAGAAGTTCGCCCACGGATGCCGTAATCGTCGTTCACAAGGGGCGCATTGTCTTCGAAGACTATGCTCGCATGCAGCCGCAGGAGAAACACATCTGGTTTTCGGTCTCAAAGACGTTGGTTTCGACGGCGGTAGCCATTCTTGAGGACCGCGAGAAAATCGAGGTCAATAAACCAATCGATACCTATCTCCTGGACCTGAAGGGCAGCGCGTGGGGTGATATCCGCGTGATTGACATCCTGGACATGGCATCCGGAATGGACTGTAGCGAGAAGCTGGGCGATCCCAAATGTACCTTTTGGACTTTCTACGATGCCTTTGGTTGGCCCGCGGTGGATAAAGTTGGCAACCCCCGAGAGGTGCTGAAGGCCATGCGCGCACGGCGACCTGCGGGTGAAGTAAAGGATTATACGTCCGTCAACACGGAAGTCCTGGGTTGGTTGGTGGAGGCGGTTTCCGGGGAGCGCTATGCGAAGTTTATCGAGCGCGAGATCTGGCAACGGCTGGGAGCGGAACATGATGCCCTCGTCCTAAGCACGCCTACCGGCAACTCGTTCTCGGCCGGGGGAGTGTGCTCCACCCTGCGCGATCTCGCACGCTTCGGAATGCTGTTTACTCCGACGGGACGCTCGGGAGGCGACCCTGTTGTCTCCCGCGCCTGTCTTCAAAAGATCCAGAAAGGCGGCCGCCCAAATCTGATTAAGGGAGTGGACTGGTATCTCCGGCTATCCACCCTGGCAACGGGTGCCTCAGTAATTCACAGCACCTACCAATGGGATGCGGTCACTTCCAGCGGGGATTTTTTCAAAGGCGGATATGGCGGGCAAGGGCTTTATGTGTCACCTGGCAAGGACCTCGTGGTGGCCTGGTTCGGGAGCCCTACCAAAGATGGCCAGCTGACTGGAATGTTTAGCGTCGCCCTACAACTGGCGAATGGCGAATTGTTTCCGCGGTAAATCGGATACCGGATACTTTCCGCACGCAAAGGCCGCCACGGACGCAAAAGATGCCGAATCAAATCCTGCTGCGCTGCGATGTCCGGCCCCTTCTTCCAACCCTTCGGATTGGGTGGGGCGCGGTTTTTTTCGAATCGGGCTAGTTGGCGCGGACGCGGAATAGACGTTCCTGGCCGGTGTTGGTGATTGTTACGAGGCCGGAGTTAAATGGGCCGCCAGAAAGCGCCTGCCAGACGGCGCCGTTTGTGGGAGCAAAAATAAACTCAACGGTGTGGGTCCGACCTGGACATGGAGTGAAACTTAATTGGTAGGCGCTGCCGGATAGCTGTTTCACGGCAAGACTCAAGACGCAGGGTGCGGCCGAGTTGGTAACTGTGAGGTCGGCGAAGGCAGACGTATAATCACCGCCCGTATAGGGCGCGCCGCCGCCGCTGGGGACCACCTGAAAGTCATAGCTCAAGCTGGCGCCCGTGCCCGCCTGGACCAGGAAGCGGGTTTTGCCGCTGGTAACCCCGGTAACCGGAATCGACATCAGCTCCACCGGATTGGTGACGCCGGCTCCCGGAAGATTCAAGAAAGTATCATAAATGGCGCGGCGATTGGCGCCGTCATTAAAGCCCTTCGACGAGGTTTGCGGATCGTTATCGGACGCCGTTTTGGTCATGGAATTGTAATTGGCACTGGCAGCAACGCCGTTGGTGTTGAGCACATCCACATACCAGGAAAAGATCTGAGCGGAGTTCGTGCGCAGGCCCGGGACTACCTGCGCCAAGACGTGCAACGTCGTAATCTGCCCGGCGCTGAGCAGGTTGGTATCGAGCCGCGCCGTCACAGCCACGGCCTGGGCAACGGCAGGTCGCGAACCTGCCAGCCACAGCATCATCGTGAATAGAAAGATGACGTAAGTCTTGATAGTCGATGCTTTCATAAAATGTGTCCTCGTCGGCGAATCGAATTAAGCCAGAGTTGCAAGGTGAATTGATGCGCCTCGCCATGAGCGAATAACGGGCTCCTCACCATGAACCCAGGAAGCGAAAGCGTCCTCTCCCCCAAACCCTCTGCTCCGTCCCAGCCCGATTGGCCATTGGAGGAGAGAGTAGTCAGCGCAAACAGGTAATTATCCTGGCCGCGGTCGGCCAACCACAGGGCCGTCAGGTTGATAGTGGTCGAGCTTATCGCCGGCACTGCGGACTGGGACGAGAAAGAGGTCGAAGTGCTGCCGGTCGGCCCGGCACTCGTGGTAGCGGTCGCAACAAGGGCGGAGGAAGTTGTATCAAAGCTTGAAGTTATTTGCGGCGCGGAGACTGGGGCGGGCGGGAGCGAGGCAAGATAATTACCTTTGACGATGGCTAAATCAGCGGTCGTCACCTGGCCATCCCCATTAAGATCGTACCCGAGATTACGGCTGCCGGCCGGTTTGAGCAGTTCCTGCGTAACCTGGTAAAGATCGCTATCATTAACCACCCGGTCGCCATTGACATCACCCGACAGGGCGAATAAGCGGAGACGGAAGTCAGTCCTCATCACGTCACCGCTGGAGTCGGTCACGCCGGCGGCCGTAACGAGCAACTCGTAATTGCCATCCGCCAATTGCTGATTGGGGAGCCCAGGGAAGGTCACGGTGGCCAGATACGAACCGGCGTTGAACGCCACGGCAATACCGGTAACGACTGCCTGAGTGCCAAGATTGGTAAGGGTCAAATGAGCGGTAGAGAGCGTGGCGGCGACATTATCGCTGAACTGAAGCTGGACATTGAAGTCGCGCGAGCGCTGAGTCTGGCCGCCGTTCACCGCTGAAGCCAGGATGTCGATGGCGGCAGCCGGCAGCGCGGCCAGATAATGGCTCCGGACGATTGCCACATCGGTGGAATTAACCTGTCCATCGCCATTGAGGTCATCGGCCAGATTCTGGAAAGCAGCCGGTTTCAACGATTCCGACCAGACCAGCAGCAAGTCGGTATCATTCACCACGCGATCACCGTTGGTGTCGCCGGTCAAGGCAGAGAACTTGAAGTGGAAATCGGAAGCCATAGGACGATTCAGGGCGTCGGTGACGCGGGCGGCCGGAACGATTAACTCGTAATTGCCATCCGGGAGCTGCTGACCGGTGAGGCCAGGGAAAGTGATACGGGCCCGGTTGGTGGCGGCGTCGTAAGTGACCGCCAAACCGGACACCGTAGTCTGGGTGTCGAGATTCCAGAGCACGAGGCTCGAAGCCGTGAGATTAGCGACGTCACTGAACTGCAGGATTAAATCGAACACCCGCGATCTTTGCGCCTGGCCATCATTGACCGTGGCACTGAGGACGGAAACCAGCGGCGGCGCCAACGCGCCAAGGTAGTGGGCTTTAACCAGGTCGAGGTCGGCCTGGGTCACCTGGCCGTCGCCGTTCAGATCGTCAGCGAGATTCCGGGAAGCGGCCGGTTTGAGCAACTCCTGCCAAACCTGCAGCAGATCCTGGTCGTTCACGACACGGTCGCCATTGGCATCTCCGGCCAGGACGAAGAAACCGAAGTTATAGTTAGCGGCCATCGATTTGCCGTGCGAGCCGACGATTCCTGCCGCTTGCACAATGAGCTGGTAATTGCCGTCCGGCAGGGCCTGGCCGGCCAAGCCCGGGAAGGTAAGAACGGCCTGGTTGGTGGCGGTGTTAAACGAGAGCGCCATACTGCCCACCGGGATGGTCGTACCCGTGGTCAAATTCGTGAGAAGCAGGTTGCCGGCGCTCAGCGTGACAGAAACATTATCGCTGAACTGCAGAGTGAGGCCGCCCACCCAGGATCGTTGCGGCGCACCATTGCCGATCTGGGTGGAAACAACGAACGGCGCGGTGTTGGGCAGGACGGTAACGGCAATCGTTTCCGAGGCGCTGAGCGGCGGGACATTCTGATCGGTCACAGTGACTTTGATGTTGTAGACGGCGCCGGCCTGGGCGGCGTAAGGCGTCCAGGTAAAGACGCCGCCAGGGGTGATGCTGGCGCCAAACGGAGCGCCGGGTCCCAGGCTGAAGGTAAGGGTGCCGGTGTTATCCGGGTCAACAGCGGTCGCGGTGAAGGTCAGGAGGTTACTATCAAAGACCGATTTGTCGCCGATGTGCGCCAGCACGGGCACACCGACCTGGAGCAAACTTACGAAATTGGAGACGAGCGTGTTACCAGCCTGATCGGCGATGGCGGAACGAATGGTCAACATGTAACGCCTCGGCTGCAGCGCGCCGGATAACGTGATGGTCGCTGTCTTGGTACTCGGGTCGTAGGTGATGCCGGTAATTCGTCCGGATTCATCCACATCGTCAGGGTTGCCAAAGGTCTCATGGATTGTCGAAAGCAACCCATAATTCGCCACGTTGGTGATCGTGCTGGCATCCATCAGCAGGTTCTCCTGGAAGACGACTGTGAACTGAGTCGGGCCGGTGCTCTGGGAGCCATTCGGTGTGACCGACGCAACAATGGGCGCCGTCAAGTCGAGGCGGAAATCACGCACGAAATTGCCTCCGGCAGTGCCGTTACCGTCGCCGTCCAGCGCGTTACCGGAGCGATCAACAATCGCCGCGGTAGTTCCGCTGATCAGCGTCAGCCGGTAAATCCCCTGCGGCAATTGGCCGTTCAAGTTGACAAACACGTCCTGGCTGCCGGCGGTATAATTGACGCTCAGGATCGGCACCGGCACGTCGTCGCCGGTGCCCAGCACGCCATCAGCGCCGGCTTGAACCAGAGAATAGAGGGCGAGGCTTTGGGCGGAGAGCGGCTGGAGCGGCTCGCTGAAGTGGATGGTGAAAGTGCTGAAGCGGGCGTTGCTCAAGCCGTTGCCGTTGGCGCCGACGGGCAGCACGCTAACCACGGTCGGCGGCACGATATCGGCGCTGGAGCCGACAAACTCGAACGCGCCCAGGTCGTAGAATTTGTAAACGCCGGCGCCGGTATTCGGAGTGCCAAGGTCATCCACGCGGGCGTTGCCTTCCGCGTCCAGCAGAGGAGCCACGTCGCTGTTGGCTGTGTCGATGGCAGGCGAATGCGCCTTAAGATGGAAGTTGTCGTCCAGGCCAAAGTCGGCGAATTGGCTTTGCGGATCGGGTTGCGTCCAACCCAGCAGGTTGTCCGGCCCGTTGATATCCGTGAACCCAGGATCAACCGAAATGCTGTCGGCGTCCTTGCCGGAGGCGGTGCGCCAGGCGGCCAGCGTATCGGAATTTGCCTGCGTGAGGTATTTGCCCACGTACGCGCCCGGCTTGGTGGGGAAGATATCGTTGTAATCACTGTCGAATCCGGTCAGGGTGCCGATCAATTCAACCCCGAAGCCGCCGTTGATGATAATGATATTGTTGTAGAGGTTGAGCGGCTGGGTGTTGCTTTCCCAACGGATTGCACTGCCGGTGTCGTGATAAACGGTGTTGTTGACGATGCGGATCGCGCCGTTGTACTGGACGCCATGGACGTAGATCTCGTAATTGGCGTTTTGATAAACGAGGTTGTTCAGGAGTTGGGTGCCGCCGGCGTAGTAGCCGGTAACTTCGATGCCGACGGGATTGCCATAAACATAGTTGCCGTTGACATAAACGGCGCTGTTATCGATCAGGATGCCGCGTGCCGAGTTGCCGGCGGCTCGGTTGTTGTAAACGCGGCCATAGCCGGCCTCGATGCCGATTGCGTTGCGGATGGAATAATTATCATGGAGCCAGGTATTATCGCTGGCGCTGTTGTCAGCGTAAATGCCGGTACCAAGGTTGTTGACGGCCTTGTTATTGAAGGCCTGAATGTTGTTTTGGACTTCCAGGCCCGTGCTGTTGTCATGGACGTAGTTGTTGTAAACCTGCGTCTGCACCGCGGCATCGGTATCGGCAACAAACAAACCTCGACCGTTGTTACGGGCTTCATTGTCGTGCACCACACCCTGAATGAGGGTGATGCTCATCCCATAAACGTCGTTGTAGGCCAGGTTGTTGGTGAATGTCAGCGCGTTGGCGGAATCAATATCGATTCCGTCACCGAATTGGGACCCAAGCTTATAGGAGACATTGCTATTAATGGTCATCTGGTAACCACGGAGATAGAAACCGACGTCCTGGTCGGTGTTCGAGTTGCCAACGGTGCCGTAAGCGGTGTTGCCGCTGAGTAGGGCGCCTTGGACATCGGTATCCACGTAGAACCCGCGCAGGGCGTTGTTGAAGGAAACGTTTCCGGTCAATGTCAGTTGAGCGGCGCCGGACGCGACCAGGCCCTGCTCGGCGCCGGTCAACTGCAAGTTGCTGATCGTCACATTCGAGGCGCCCGCCAACTCGATGGCATACCGTCCGGTGCCGGGGTTGCCGCGGTTGAACACGGCGCCTTGTGAGACCCCGGTGAAATACTGGGTGGCGATGTGATCCGCCGGCAGGACGGAGTTAAAGATCGCGGCCTCGTCGAGACTGCCGGTGAAAGGCGTGTCGCCGGCCCAGTTGCTTCGACCGAGGTAATTGCTGGCGCGCGCAACGTTTGAAAGCGGATTGATATTTCCGGAAGCGAGAAGCCGGCCGTTCTTGTAGATCGAAGCAAATCCGCTCGAAGTAATGGTAGCGACAAAATACTGCCATTTGTTGAGCTCGAGCGCGCCGGAGGCGGTCACCACGGGGCCCGCGGTAGAACCATTGAAGGACTGAACGTAAAGGTCGTTGCTGGTGCCGTTACGGAGGAAGAGGATGTTATCGTTGGCCTGTCCATTTCCAAGGTCGAAAAGGCGTTGGAAACTAGTAACGGCCGTGGGATACACCCAAACGGCAAGCGTGATGCCATTCGGGAATGCGCTCAAGGCAGGCAGTTGAACGTAGCCGGTGGACCCATTCAGGGTGACCGCGGTGTTGTTCGTGTCGTTGATGGCGCCGGCCGCGCCCAGCGTGACGCCTCCCTGGTAAGTGCCGTTGAGATGGTTGCTCGAAGCATCCACGACTGTCGTAGCTCCAAGAGCCTCACCCAGGCGATAGTAAGCCAGAGGTGCATCGTTCAGAATGACCTGTTGATAGCCGGTCCCAAGGGAGGCGCCGTTAGTTGGGCCGATAATGGTGACGCCCGAATCCTGAGCAGTGATTCGTATGTTCGCGGGCAAATTGTAAACACCGCTGTCCACATAAACGGTGTCGCCGGCGCTCAGCGAGTAAGCGGCAAGCAACGCGTTGAGCGAGGCCATCGGATCGGCGGGCGTGGTGCCGCTGTTGGCGTTGTTGCCAACCGCGGTGGTGTATTGGTCCCCAGTCCTGGATCCGTCGTTCACGTAGAAGTTCCGCGTGGCGGTGCCGACCACGAACGTGCTGTGCGAGACATCCGAGACGTTCGACTGGCTTGCGCTGCGGATTCGGATGAGGCCGGTCAGCGTCGGCACGGTGGGATTCCAGGCAAAGCCGCCGTCGTTGGCTCGAGCGGTCGCTAACGGGATGAATGTGGCGCCGCCATCGGCGGAGAAGTCAATATTGATTTGGTCGCCGGACAGGAATCCGACCGAGCGCCAGAGAATCAGCGAAGCCTGGCCCTGGCGCACCTTTTCGCCGCCGAGGAAGGAGAGCAACTGGATAACCATGCTCTGCGACTTGGATGCCTGTGGGGTATTGCCTTCGAAGCCGAGATTGATGCGGTTGCCATTGGGGCCCGGTTCCAGGTTGTACGCCGAAGCCAAATCACCAGCATCCAACAGCGGCGAACTCACCGCGTCACTCAACCACAATCCTCCATGA
>CAZUVM010000114.1:0-46766 GCA_964623885.1 uncultured Verrucomicrobiota bacterium | reverse complement strand
GATTTCTATGGCCAAGTGGTTGGAGTGGCACCTGCGGCACCATCTCTTCTATGAAACCAGGAAAGATCGCAAAAATTTTTACGAATTGCTCGCAGCTAAATCGTGCCTCTTAGGTTGACGCGTATGCGCTGAAGCGGGGTGTTACGAGGTCACCACTGTGCGGTGTGCCCGCATGAAATATGCCGGGCCAGTAGCAATGTCCTAATCAATGCGAATCGGTTCGAACTCTGCGGCAGAGGATGAAAGTGGTTGAGGACGCGTCTTCGGGGGGTAATGGCGATTTCCATTGAGGGCCGCTGCCAGAAGAAACGTAACCGCCTACCGGGTCGAACTGCTTCAACTCGTTTGCGAGCAGGGATTGCAGCCATTGCGAACCTTCAGGGTTATTGGCCATCGTGCCCATAGAGTGGGTAGTAATCACGATGGCGGCGGGTGGAGAGTTTGAGAGCTCTTGCTGAAGAGTTCGGGCGTACTGAGGGTAAAACGGGCTCTGAATGCAGAACGGAGCCATGATCACAAATCGCGTCGCGCTTTGCCTTTTCGCGTAATAAAGGATTTCCGGTTCGGAGCCAAAAATGAAAACCGAGTCGTTTGGGCCGGTCATTGCGGCAAGCTTTTCCGCGACTACCGGGGCTTCGACAAATGGGTTCACCAGTGGCGCACGGTAGATCCAGACATTCAGCGCGTTTGGGCTTAACAGGTATTGCCGCGAGGCGGAAAGGACCAAAGCGACAAGAACGAGGAAAATTGTGAGGGCAGTCGCAAGCCGCTTGTCCCTGACACTGCGCAGCAAGGTTAACTTGTGTAGCACCTCCTGCGACATTGCCGCCAAACCCAACGCTGCCATCACTGCCAGGAACGGCACGAGGAGAATGTAATAATGCGAGACCAGCGTTTGGCGGATGCTCAACGCTCCCAGCACAGTGGCTAGAACATAAAGCAACCAATGGGCCGGACGTCGATAGAAGAAGTAGCCAATAAACGGGATCAAAGCCCACCATCCTGCCAGGAATCTGCGAAGATGCTGCAACAGGAAACCCGAATCGTGAGGAAGGGCTTGCGTGTAATAGACGTTGAAGGCTACGGCGCATTCCCAAAGCGCTCGCCCGGCGCCACGCAGCACGAAATAGAGGTTCGACGCCAGGATCGCGACCAACACTCCTGACAACAGCGCGAGCATTGGGCGTAAAGGAAACGTCCGCTTTCGTTTCCAATCCAGAACGAACCAATACGTGCAAACGAAGGCTACAACAATCAGCGGAATGGGTTTGTACAGCACTGCCAGAGACCCCAGGGCGCCTCCCCAGAACCAGGTCCATAACGAGTTTTTTTCTTGTGACCTATCCAGCGCAGCCAAAAAGCCGCACAACGGTAGCAGCATGAATTTTTCGGTATTGGCTGCGAATGGCGACACGTGGCCAGCCATAGCCATGATCGGGAAAAGCCACATCACCATTACGCCGCCAGTTCGGCCGTAACGGCGCCGGACCATGCCGGCCAGCAAAAGCGTGCTCAGCAACAGAAAGAGGAAAGCTAAAGCCCTAGGCGGTACCACGCCATCTCCACCTACGAACTGAGCCGCCGCGTAGGTGTAGATGATGAGCGGCGGCTTCTGCATGAACGCCTGGACGTAAGGCATCTTTCCTTGCCGCAGGAGCCAGGCCGAATAGGCGTACTCGCCTTCGTCGCGGTCGAACGGCATGCTGAAGCTGTTCCAGTGCAAGGCGAGCAGGTAGGTGAGCCATAGCAAGGACAGGAGAATGGTTCCGGGCGAAAGTCTGCGCTTTGGAGGGACGGAGCCTGGACCAAGTTCTTCCCGAGCAGATGGTGAGCCATCGGGTTCCTTGTCAGGCAACGAGCCTTTACTCTTAGTGGTCTTCATGACCACTCAGCGCCGGAACGACGCAGTTCTGTTTGGGGAGCGCGCCATGAGCCGCGGTTGGAACCGGGTTGTTTTTGATCGGCACGACCGCCAGCCAGTTCATGCTGCCGAATCTTGTCTTAAACTTCTCGGCCAGGGCTTCGGCTGCATTCACGTTTGCGGCGATGGCAAAAGTTGTCGACCCGCTTCCGGAGATCAGCGTGGCGGCGGCGCCTTCGGCGCGGAAGAATTCCTGGAACAATTCCAAAATGGGATATTTGTGCAGGGCCGGAGCTTCGAGTGAATTGTAGAATTCCGGCGCGGCGGATTGCAGGGTCGAGGTTTGCAGGAGGTTGGCAAGTTTTTGCGCCCGGCCGGCGCGGCCGTTGAGCGCCGCGGGAAAACGGGCGAGTTGTTGATAAGCCCACGCCGTGGCAATACCGAATCCGGGATGCACCAGCACGAATGCGGCATCGCGCAACGCGGGGAAGGGATCCAGCGATTGAATCTGCTCGCCACGGCCAATACCCAGTGCCGGTCCGTTTTGCAGGAAAAAAGGGACATCGGAACCCAGGGCCGCCGCCAGACCGGTCAACTGCTCGAACGACAAGGGCGACCCAAACAATTCATTCAATCCCACGAGCGTCGTGGCCGCATTGCCACTGCCACCACCCAGACCGGCGGCGAGCGGGATGCGTTTTTCGAGCCGAATGCGGACCCCTTCGCCAATGCCAGCGGTTTGAAGGAACTGCGTGGCGGCTCGGTGGACTAGGTTCCGCGAGTCAGTCGGTAGACTGGGTTCATTGCAGGACAATTCCACCCCGTTTGGGATTCGGGCGAAGCTCAATTGGTCGAAGACATTGACGGGGTGCATGAGGGTTTCCAACTCGTGAAACCCGTCCGCCCTGCGGCCGAGGATATTCAGCAGCAGGTTCACCTTGCACGGCGATGCCTTTTCCAGTGTCACTCAAGAGGTTATTAGCGGCAGGAGGGCATGAAAGCGACTCGAAAGTCTCAGGCCATGTTTGGAAATGCCGCCATGGCGTTGGAGTGCAGCCGGTTCTCAGCAGCAAGACTTCGCGCAGCGACCATTCCGGCCGCTGCGAGCGGGGACCGCTCGCGCTCCGGCATTTCCAATCGAAAGTCTCACAACTTTTTACAACTTCCCTCTAAGAAACTGCCTTTCCCGGTGTCATATCCATAACGACACGATGTCCATTTGGGACCTAAACAGCGGAATGGCCGGATGAGCAGCCCTTAGCGACAATCGCCGAGCATGGCCCTCATGCCACCAGATCCTGCCAGGACCGAATCGGCCGGGGCGGAAACAATCGAAGAATTGTTCGCCGCCCTGGAGTCGCCGCTCTTGAGCTACGCCCTGAGATTAACAGGCGAGTTGGGGCTGGCGGAGGACGTCGTGCAGGAAGCGTTCATGCGTTTGCACGCACATTTTGAAGAAGTGAGAGAGCCTCGCCGGTGGCTGTATCGAACCGTGCACAACCTGGCGCTGAACCAGCGGCGGGCCGCAGGAAAAATTGTTTCGCTTGATGTGCCGGCCGAGTCGGGGACTGGGCCGCAGGCCGACACGACCGATCCGTTGCCGTTGCCGGATGAACAGATCGTGCGGCTGGAAGGGATAGGGCTAGTGCGGTTGAGCCTAGAGGCGCTCGACGAACGCAGTCGCGAACTGATCCGGCTCAAGTTCAATGAGAACCTTTCGTACAAAGAGATTGCGGAGCGTTTGGGGATCACCACGGGGAATGTGGGGTATTTGTTGCACCACGCGATCAAAACCATCGCCGAGGAATTAAGAAAGAATGGGATTGTGCCATGAAGATTTTGTTTAAACCGCAGAGACGCGATGACCACAGAGAACACAAAGGCGGTGCAATCTCTGCGCCTATCGCGTCTCAGCGGTTTAATTCGGCGCTTTTGTCTCATGAACTTTGAATCTCCAACCGATCCGCGCCAGGCGCTCGAAGCCAGCATCACGGCGATGCTGCTGGGCGAACTGCCGGAGGACCAGGCCGCATTCCTCCGACAGGCGATCGCCAGCGACCCGCAATTGGCCAGCATGCACGAGCGGTTGAAGGTCACTATCGGGCTGGTGCGCGAGACCGCCGCCACGCCGATGCCGCAAGCCGAGACGCAATCGGCCCCGCTCAAGCTCAGCGAAAATCGCCGGCAGGAACTGCTTCAGCGATTTAAGACAGTTGCACCGAAGGAGTTTGCACAAAAACGGCGACGCAGGCTCGTGCTCGAGCTGGCAGCCGCGGCTTGTTTGGTCGGGCTGATCGGCATTGCGGTCCTGCCCTCGTTGCCCAAAAAAAGAGGTTATGAAGCGAGCACTAGCACGTTGGGCCCTCGGCATTCTATCTCGGGAGCTCTGGCATTGAACAAGCGGCTAGAGTCGATTTCAAAACCTGAGATAGCCGAGGAGGAACGGCTCCGCGAGCTCACACCGGTTGCAGTTCCGCAGTCGCCGGCCGTTAAGCCCGCGCAGACGACTATCGTTCTGCCTGCTGCGGATCAATTGGCTGATGCGAACGGTGTTGCTACCCTTGGTGACCGCTCCGAGTCCAGGGATTCTGGATTGACTTCGACTGATCGAGGTCCAGTTGCCGTCACAACCGCCGGTTGGTCTGGAGGTGCCGACGCGACGCACGCCTTCAGCACATCGACCTTGAAGTCTGACTCAGAGCAGAAATATCAGAACAACCCGCTGGTACAACGCGAATCCGGCCAGCAAATGACTGCTGCTGCTCCAAGCCAAGCCGGTGACACCACCTTTACTTTCTCGGGTCGACAGAAGACTGACATTTTGACAGCCGCACCTGCCGCGACACCACAACTTCAACCCCCAGGCACCGTGGCCCTCAATGGCATCGAATTGCCCAAAGAAGTCGCTGCTGCTTCCAGCCCATCAGTTGCATTCGCCGTGCCGGTACCCGCTGCGCCGACGCTCAGTGAGTCATTGCCGCAACAGGCCGCGAATAATGCCGACCAGCAACGCGTGCTGCAGGATCTGTTCAACCGAAATAATCAGGCGAGAAAGAACGGTAATGCTAATACGGACCTTGCCACAGCGGCGCCCGTCCCGGCTTTTTCCTTCCGTGAACGCTACGGGCTCGCCCCCAGCTACCCGGCAACTGCCACACCAAGGCTCAAACAGGATACAGAGTTAACCAACGCTGCCGCATCGGCCGGCGCGATGTTTTATCGGCTGTCGGATACTGACTCGTTGAAAAAGGATGCGTTTGGTGGTTATGCCTTTGGCGGACCGATGACAAATTTGACAGGTGGGAGCGGGGGTGGAGGTGGTGGATTGGGAGGGGGAGGCGTGAAACTCACGGGTATTACCGATGTGGCGGGACAGCGCACTCCAGTAGCCGTAGCTCAGAATGAAAACCGAGCGCTGGGCTTTGATTGGTATCTAGGCAATCAATTGGCGACCAATGGCAGGATGGGTCTGCAGGGCGGTACAGCTCCAGTCGCGGAGAATGCACCCGTTCAGGAAACCTTGTTGGCCGATGATAAAGCCAAGGTGCCGGTGCTGGGCGAGGTGCCCATAGCCGGAAAATTGTTCCGGTCGGAAATGGAGCCGGCGGTCGAGGCTAAGAGGCTAGATAATCGAGCCGAGCCTCCAGCCACAGCAAGTGCCCCCAAAGACCGTTTGACGCTAGGTGCCTCCGTTCACGGCGTTGACCCGAATACTGGTTTACCAAGCTCGGCCGATGCTCCGGAAGTCGTCCCGCTCTATACGCGGGTAATCAAGGTAGATCCGAATGCGTTCAAGCAGGGTCTGGAAAGTGTAGTTGGATTTGATTGGGGCGCAATTGCGCAGGCTCCAAAACAAGGTGGCGGTATCGGAGGCGGCGGTGGAATATCGTCTACGACCCCGCGAGTTAATGTGGCGGGTTTAGCTACCGGCAGTGGCATCAGCGGATCAACTCGTACAAACGATGCCCAACGAACCCAGGCGGAGGTGCGCCAGTTCCTGCTCAGTATGGGCGTGGATCTCAACGGCCCGAAAACAGTCTATTACAATGATCGCGAGGGAACGCTTTCCGTGCGCGCACCATTAACGGACTTGGACACAATTGAGACCGCTACAAAAGCCCTCGAAGCAAGTCTGTCGCCGGCTGCCATGAACAACGCCGCTAAAACCGTGACTCAGAACGACAAAAAGACCGGAATCAATTCGAGTGGCAGCGCGGTGGAGGTCGCCGCGTCGACCGGGACTTCTGCCCGCGCAGTCCCGATGCCGGACATTTACGCCCGCACAAATCTTGTTACGACCGGCAGCTCACGTCAGGCGATCGTCAACAAGCTCGGCAGGATCCAGCTTGACTCGGTCGTGTTTGACAATGTGCCGCTGTCCGAAGCGCTGAAAATGCTGGATGAGGAAAGCAAGCGCAGCGACCCGGAACATCGAGGAGTGAATATCGTCCTGAACGACAGCCGCACGAATTCGGTTGGAAACACTCCAATCAAAATCGTGCCGGCCCTCCATAACATCCGTTTGGCCGACGCACTCGATGCTATCCAAAAGGTCTCAGAAATGCCCCTCAAGTATTCTGTTGACGACTCTGCGGTCGTGGTTTCACCCCGAAGGACGATTTACGTCGACGGCGATGCAGAAGCCGCAAAACGCCCTGCTGCACCGATTCCGGTGCCTCAACCCGAAATCCAAACGACTGAGAACGCGTTCTCCACGTTCTCGATGAACGTGAGCGACGTGTCGTTCAAGCTGGCGGCGGCGAGTTTGGAGAAAGGTGTGCTGCCAGACCCAGCGAGCATTCGGAGCGAAGAATTCCTCAATGCCTTCGATTACCGCGATCCGGAAGCGGCGCCGGGCGCGCCGCTGGCCTTTGCCTGGGAACGGTCCGCATATCCGTTTGCCCAGAGCCGCGACCTGCTCCGGTTTTCCATCAAGACCGCAGCGCAGGGTCGGCAGCCCGGCCGGCCATTGAACCTGGTCCTGCTGCTGGACAACTCGGGCTCGATGGAGCGGGCCGACCGCGTGCAGATCATTCACGAAGCGTTGCGCGTGCTCGCAACACAACTCTCTCCGCAGGATGTCTTCAGCGTGGTCACCTTTGCGCGCACGCCGCGACTGTGGGTGGACGGTGTCCCGGGCAGCCAGGCCGGCAAGGTCGCAGAGGATCTGAGCGGGCTCACGCCGGAAGGTGGCACCAACCTTGGCGATGCAATGGATCTCGCTTACCAAACGTCGCTGCGCCATTACCTGGCCGCGGGGATCAATCGCGTAGTCCTGCTCACCGACGGCGCGGCCAACCTGGGAGATGTCGACCCGGACAGCTTGAAGAAGAAAGTGGAAACCTATCGCAAGCAAGGCATCGCGCTCGACTGTTTCGGCATCGGCTGGGAAGACTACAACGATGATTTGCTCGAAGTGCTGACGCGGAATGCCGATGGACGCTACGGCTTCCTCAATACGCCCGAAGAAGCGGCGACCGGATTTGCGAGCCAGCTCGCCGGCGCGCTGCAGGTCGCCGCGTCGGATGTGAAAGTTCAGGTTGAGTTCAATCCGAGCCGGGTTACGGCCTATCGGCAGATTGGCTACGCGAAACTGCAGCTTACCAAAGAACAGTTCCGGGACAACACCGTGGCCGCCGCGCAGATCGGCGCGGCCGAGTCGGGGAATGCGCTTTACGTGATCGACGTCAATGGAGGTGGGAACGGGCCGCTGGCAACGGTGCGGGTACGCTATCGCGCGCCGGGGACAGCGGAGTATCACGAGCAAGAGTGGACAGTGCCGTATACCGGCAGCGCCGTAGCGCTCGAGCAATCGAGCCCGGCGTTGCGGCTGGCGGCCAGCGCCAGCGCATTTTCCGAATGGCTTGCGACCAGCCCATATGCCAGTGAAGTCACGCCGGACCGGTTGCTCGGTTATTTGAGTGGCGTGCCGGAAGTGTACGGAGCCGATGCCCGGCCGAAAAAGCTGGAGTGGATGATTCGTCAGGCGAAGAGCCTGGCTGGGAAGTGAAGAAAAGCAATAGCGCGAAAAACCGCTGAGGGGCGTCGCAGCAGAGCCGCAACCATTAAATGAAGCCGACTAAACCGCAGAGACGCGATAACCGCAGAGACACTGCTTTGTTTGTCTTCTCTGCGCTCATCGCGCCTCTGCGGTTAACTGACTTTCCGCTCCAAGATTCGCCCGCCCCTGCTCCAGACAACCCGTTTCAGCCCATCGGCAATAGACACCGTGTTGAAGTTGACGAGCAGCCCAAGCTGCCATCCACCGATCCTAAGCTGGCTCAGCAATTCGGCCTCGTGAACTGGCGGTATTGCCGCCACGGACAGTGGCTTCACGACCACTCGGCCACCGACGAGCAACCGCACCTGATCGGGTTCTGGCAGAATGATTTCTCTGTAATGAAGGGGCAACGACCGCGCCCGCTCGAAGGGTATGCCCTTCAACCGCAGTTCGTGACACAAGCACTCCTCGTAAGCAGAAGGCAACAGGCCCGGACCAAGCTCTCGATGCACTTCGAGAGCAGCAGCGATGATCGCCGTTGCAAAAGCGTCAGTTTCGGCATCTCCACAACTGACATTGCAAGACGGCAGGTTTTGCACCATAAGAGATCTAACGGAATCGTCGCTGTTGGCGGCGTTGTCGTTCTCTCCCAACCCGAGTACAAGCCGCCGCACCCCCTCCTTCATCACTGCCACATTAAAATTCAGAAGCAACGCCACTTTCCAGCCGCCAAGTTTAAGATATGTGAGCGTTTGCGCACAGTGCACCGGCATTACAGCCTCGACCGCTTTGATTTCGCCCACAACCATTTCGGCCACAAGGAGGTCGAGCCGATAGCCGCACTCAAGTTTTATCCCTTTGTAAACCACTGGGACCGGCTTCTGTCTTTTGTAGGCAATGCCGCGCAACGTAAGCTCATGGGCCAAAGCTTCCTCGTAAGTGGCCTCGGTTTTCCCGGGTCCCAGTGCGCGATGCACCTCTATCGCCGCACCGATAATTTGTCCAGTAATTGTGTTCACCTTCACTGCGTCAGGCTAACGCTTTTGGATGCGAAGGAACAATGTAAATCAACTTTAGACGACGCGATTGGCAGACCGATCTTGAGCCGCAGATCTCATAAACGAAGTAATCTCTGCGGCCATCGCGTCTCTGCGGTTAGGTCCCCCCTTCTTTCTGGAACCTTATGAAAGCATTACTTACTACCCTCGCTCTAATCTGTTTACCGCTAGTGTTCCCGGCAGCCGCCGAGCCGCTTCAACCCAACATTACGCTGCAGGATTTCAAGCTTGCGGGCGATCTCACTAATGGCCAGGGAGCGTTTGTGCTCACCGCCACGGCGCGAGTCGAGAATTCGAAAGGCGGCGAGCTCGAATTGCTGTCCGGGCCTATTGCTCTCACTGAGTTCGCAACGCATCCGAAGTGGCGACTGCGCGCAGATCATAACCGGTTCTCGCTCGTGTTCGAGCGCCGCGGCAAGTTTCCCATTCACTTGAGATTCAACGCCACAGTCCGGCAAAATGACAACTGGAACAGTCTCGAGTTCAGAGTTGCTCCAGGCATCCTGCAACCGCTCGTCCTCCATGGCCTTCCTGCCGATACGCAGTTTGAGTTCCCCGGAGCCGCTCGCCCGGAACGCGCCGGTGACGAGTTCAAAACGTTTTTGCCTGCGGACGGCGGAGTCAAGCTTTCCTGGAAAGAGGCGCGGCCCGAAGCCGAAGGGAAGCTCTTTTACGCCACCGAAATGCTGTCACAGATCAGCGTCAGCCCGGGTCTGATGCGCCAGGCGGCGCTGCTCGATTTCAAGGTGATGCAGGGAGAGATGAAGCGCGTAACGCTGCTGTTGCGTGGAGCCGGCGAAGTGACCCGCGTGCAAGGCGACCCGGTGCTGGCGTGGAACATCGAACCCGGCGCAAATGCCGGCGAGCGCCGCCTAGTTATCCAGTTCAATCAACTGCAGAAAGATCAATTCGCGCTCCAGGTGCAGTTGCAAACTCCGTTGGGCGCGTTCCCGCAGTCGGCGGACGTTATGCAACTGCGCCCCGAAGCCGCCACACGGTTTGCCGGCTATTTCCGCATCGTAAACGAGGGGGCGGTTCGGCTGGAAGTCGCCCAGGCCAACGGCCTATCGCAGATCTCGCCGGAACAGTTTCCGGAGACCGAAGTGACCCGCGCGGCGCTGCGACCGGGCGGCAGCCAGCGGTTTGTCTATCGTTTCTCCGGCGCCGATTTTGCGTTGCGTGTGCAAGCCGACCAGATTTTGCCCGAACTATCCGTTTCTGAGTTGCTCGCCTATCGCCTGGGCGAAAACGAGCTCGCGATTGACGCCGAGCTGGAACTGGATGTTCGCGAAGCACCGATGCGCGAGTTGCTGCTGCGCGTGCCCAAGGGATATGCGATCGCGCATCTCAGTGCCGCGGGACTAAGCGATTACTTTGTCCGCGAACCCGAGGACCAACCGGACGCCGAACTGCGGCTGGTATTCGGCCAACCAGTCTCGGGCCGGCAAATGGTTGAATTGCGTTTGGAACACAACAAAGGCCTGGGCGAAGGCACATGGACATTGCCGCGAGTGGAAGTGGCCAAAGCCAAAGCCGTGCGCGGCCATATTGCCGTGGCGGCCGACGTTGGTTTTCGCCTCACTGCGGAACGCACCCAGTCACTGACGGAAATCGCCACGGCATTTTTCCCCCGCAAATTAGTCGGCATCCAGTCCGCCTTCCGATTGAGCGATCCTGTCTGGCAAGCGGATGTGCGCATAGAGCGTTTGCCACAGGCGGTTCAGGCAGATGCTCTGCATCTGTTCTCGATCGGCGAAGGCATCGCCTATGGCAGCAGCGTTATCAACTATACCGTGTCCGGCGCGCCTATTTCAGCCTTCCGGCTGGAGCTTTCAGACGAATATTTTAACGTCGAATTTACCGGCAAAGACATTCGCAACTGGCAAAAAACGGATAACGGTTACATCGTCCAACTGCACACTCCCGTTTCCGGCGCTTACACACTGCTGGCGACGTACGAACGGCCATTCAAGGCGCAAGGCGAAACACTTACCTTCACCGGCGCGCGCCCGATTGAGGCCCAATCGGAACAAGGCCACACGCTCATCGTCAGTGCCTATCAATTCCAGGTGAAACCGGTGGATGTGTCGTCGGGACTGCTCCCGCTCGAGCCCGCGGAAGTGCCGGCCGAATACCGGCTCTTTTTCGACGCGCCAATCCTGGCCGCTTATCGGTATGTAGCGCGGCCGTTCAACCTGAAGCTCGCGCTCAGCCCGCTGGCTCAGGGTGAGTCGCTGAGCCAGGTCGTGGATCGCGCTTCTCTCACAACGCGCATTTCAAAGGAGGGCCAGGTGCTCACGGATGTGCGCTATTTCGTGAAAAATCGCGGCAACCCTAATTTGCGGTTGAATCTTCCGCCCGACACGCATTTGTGGTCCGCCGCCGTCAATGGCACGGCAGTGGTACCGGTGATCGATGGCGGCGCCAACTTGATCCCGTTGCCGCCGGGCTCGGATCCCAACGCGGTGCTGACGCTGGACTTGAAACTGGCATCGCGCTCGAAAGAGCCGAACCGCGTCGAAGTGAGGGCGCCCGTGGTCAATGCGCCGGTCATGCTCGCTCAGTGGAAGCTGGAGCCGGATACCGGGCAGCGCCTCGAGTTTCGTGGCGGCTCGCTGTTGCCCATTGGAGGCCTGCCGGAAATCTCCGGGTTTGCCCAGCTGGCCCGCACATTCACCGGAGAAGATGGCGCGCGGGCCAGGACGGCGCTGGTTGTCATGCTGGCGCTTTTGGCTGCTGCCCTTGTCTTATGGCGCTGGGCCGCCCGCGAAGGAGTGCATAAATTCAGCGCGCGGCACATTGGAGGGGCCGTGTTTGGTTTGCTGGCCTTTGTTATAGCCGCATTTGCGGCGGCGAACCTGAGTGGGTTGGTCAGCGAACATACCGGTCAATTGCCGCGCGACATTTCCTTCCTGGCGCCAGTCCAACAGGTGGGCACGCAGTTGAGCGTAAAGGTCGACAATCTCGCCGATAAGGCCTCCCTGTTGAGCAATGTCCCTTATTGCTGGCCAGCCCTGCTCGCTCTGTTGGTGTGGGGATACGGCACTCTTTCGGAACAGCGTGCGGTCAAAGCGCTGCGGTGGCCATTGGTTTGGACATTGCTGGCATGGGCGGCCCTGCGCTGCCCAAATGGCGGGACAGCGTTCCTGATCGTCATCGCCGGCTTCTTGCTCACACACGTCATGGTTCCGGTTGTGCGGCAGCTTTGGGACCTTCCCCGCCAGCCACAAACAACACCGCCGAAGATTGCAGGCGGCGCCGCTTCGGCCGCCACAGCGCTGCTGGTCGGCACGATGCTGCTGAGTTTTGCCGGATTGTCTTCCGCCAGTGATATCAGTGCCGCCAGGAAACGGAATTCGTCCGATTCTGGCCGGTCTGTGTTTCTCGCCGCACGAAGACCTAAGCACGCACCAGAAGCAGAACCCAAACCTGCTGTAACTGGGCCTGTGCTGGCCGCTGATTCGGTTCTGCAGGAAATCCGGGTTGAGGATCATTACGTTTCCGGGATCGCCAGGATGCGGTGGCAAGTTGAAAAAGGAGACCGTCTGCCCATTCTATTCGAGCCGGCGGTGCTGACCGAGATTAGGTTTCCCACGAATTCTTTGCGCCTCGTTCGCAATGCCGCCCTGGCGGACCAAGGTCAACAATTACTTGCGGAGAGGAGCGGCGAATTTGAGGTGGAAGTCCGTTATGAATTGCAGGTGAGCCGCCACGATAATCAATCCGGCTTCACTCTGCCGGTGCCTTACGGTCTCATCAATCAAGTGACTGTCACGCTTGCAAACCTTGACGTCGACGTGCTCTCACCTCAAGCCGTGACCGTGAACAATGACGCGTTTGGCAGCAACACCGTAGCCAGGCTGGTGCTCTCGCCGTCCCCAAATTCGTGGGTTGGCTGGATACCACGCCGCCGCGATCTGAAAAAGGAGAAGCCCGTTTTCTATGCGGAACTTTCGCAACTCTATGTGCCCGCCGCGGGTGTGTTCGAAGGAGCGCACTTGGTTTCAATTCGGCCGGCCCAGGGTGAGCTAAACGAACTGGTCCTTACCGTGCCGCCGGGCGCGACTATTACTGACGTTTTGGAGCCAGGAAAATCCGGTGCATTGCCGGTTCAGGACAAGACACCGCGGAACCAGTTGGTTTCATTATGGCGATTCGATCCGGACGCCCGGAAACTGCGGGTCACGCTCAATCCGGCCCAGTCACGGCCCTTTGTTTTGCTGGTGCGATCCCAGCTCGCAACCGGACCGTTGCCATTGGACCAAACGGTTGGCCTGCTCAGTGCCGATGGTGCCGCAGGGCAAATCGGGTTGCTGGGCATCGCCACCGGAAACGAGGTTCAACTGGACACGGTAAAGGCTGAAGGATTTTCACCAATCAACCTCGAGGACTTTCCGATCGATACTGTATCGGCACTCCAGGGGCAAGTGCCGGACCTGACGCTGCGGCGCGCGTTCCGGTACGCCGGCGCTGCCCAGCAACAGGTGGCCATTCACGCCTCAGCCGTTGAACCGGATGTCCGCGTTGAAACCCAGGATACGGTGTCTCTCGGCGAGGACCGGACCGTGCTCGCGGCTAACGCTGCGGTCGAGATTACCCGCGCCGGCATTTTCAAATTGAGTTTCGTGCTGCCCAGCGGATTTGATGTTGAATCGATCAGCGGCGCTGCTTTGAGCCACTGGACCGAGTTGAAGTCCGGCGAGGAGCGGGTGATTACGTTGCATTTGAGCGGCAAAACGCTCGGTCAGCAGCAGTTCGCAATCAGCCTTGCCGGGTCCGGTGTGAAGGCCACGAATTCCTGGGTCGTCCCGCAGATTGCGCTGCGCGAGGCGAGCAAGCAGCGGGGAACGCTATTGTTGGTGCCCGAGCAGGGCTTGCGCCTGCAGGTGGCGGGCTCTGATGGGCTGACCCAATTGGATCCACAAAAATCCGGCATCAAACAAAAGGGCGTGCTCGCCTTCCGGGTTCTACAGACTCCGCGCAGCCTGACTTTGAACATCGAGCAAGTGGATCCTTGGATCCAGGTTACCAGCCTTCAACGCGCTACCGTTACTGAGGCGCAAATCAAAGTCGCTGCCAATTTGCAGTATCAAATCGAAAGCACCGGCCTGAAGAGCCTTCGTGTCTTCATTCCGACCAACGCCGAAGGCGTTCGGTTTCAAGGTGAACAGGTCGCCGATTTCCTTCCCATGGGTGGCGCATCGACCAATGGGTTGCAAGCATGGGAGATCAAATTGCATCGACGTGTGATTGGCGCTTACCTGCTGCAGGTCACCTACCAAACGCCGGCGCCCGAGCACGTCGAACAAATCGCGTTGCGCGGCATCGAGGCGGGTGACGTAAATCTGCAACGAGGTTTCGTTACCATTCACGCCGGCGGCCGTCTCCAGGTGCGGATCGATGCCGCGCCCGAAGCCTTGCAACCAGCCGAATGGCAAAGCATTCCCCGCGCGCTCCAGCAAGGGCTGCCGGCCAGCACCGCCAATTTCGCTTACCGCCTCGTCGAGCCCGCATTTGATTTGCCGCTGCGATTGGAACGGCACGATGCCGTTAAGCTCCTGGCTGCGCATGTCAACAATCTCACCTTCACCTCGGTGATCTCGGATGATGGTGTCATGCTCACTCAGGCACGCATGGAGCTGTTACCGGGTGACAAACGTCTGCTCAACCTGACACTGCCCAAAAATGCGCATTTCTGGTTTGCGTTCGTCGACCAGAACGGCGTCTGGCCCTGGCGCCAGGACGACCGGATATTGATCCCGCTCGAACAAACCGAACGCGCGGACAAGCCCATTTGCCTCGAGTTGTTTTACAGCGCCGCAATTGATGGAGCAAAAGCGCGTGAACTGGATCTAGAGTTATGGGCGCCTAAGTTCGATCTACCTCTGGAAAACCTTACCTGGCGCGTGTCCCTCGGTGACAAATGGAAGCTCAAAAAATGGTCCGGCTCGATGCAGTTGCAGCAGGACGAGATAGGCTCACCCTCGAGTGCGGCCGATCTGCAAACGTATCTGCAAGCCGAGGAAATCCGCCAACGCGCGCGCACGAAAGAAGCTGAAGACCTGTTAAATGCCGGGAACTCCGCCCTGGAAAAAGGAGACCCGCAACAGGCCCGGCGAGCCTTTCAGGCCGCCTATGGTTTGTCGGCCCACGATGCCGCATTCAATGAAGACGCCCGCGTGCAGTTGCATAATATCAAACTGCAGCAGGCTTTGATCGGTTTAAACGTCCGCCAGGCAGCCACCGGCGGCGATTCGGGCGCGCTCGCCGGCAAATTGCGTGATTTACGCAACCGCAAAGAGTTGAACTATACCCAACAGGACGCCAAAGACATTATCGATCGCAACAGCGCGGACGATAATGCGGCCTTTATGCGACTGGCCGAGCGTCTTATCCAGCAGCAGGATGCGGCGGTTGCCAGCCCTGCGGCGCTTCGCGCCAGCATACCAGAACAAGGCCGCTCTCTCACTTTCCGTCGCGCGGTCGTCGTAGATCCATGGGCCGACCTGAAGCTGGATATTCAGGCCACAGCTGCTCGCACTGCCCCTTGGGTGGTCCGTCTGGTAATCTTGCTGGGCACGTTATTAATGCTGGCGACATTCGCTTGGGCGTCTGAGCAGGCGGGCAGAACCAGAGCCGGCTCAAACTGAGGCAGGTCGTTGATGGTTTTCTTTTGTCCAAGTCCGAAATCTGAAGCTCAAAATCCCAGAGAAGGCCGAAGCCCGAAATCCCGAATTCAAGTTGGAAGCAGCTGTTTTTCGGGCTTCGGCCTTCGAGTTTCAGATTTCATTGAGAGGAGCATCTTTGGCTTACAAACTGCTGTCGCAACAAGTGGCGATCCGCCGGGCTTGGAATTCAATCCGCGCGCTACTGGCGCGCAGGGCCAAGCGGGCGGATACTTATAAAAAGATAACGTTGCTGCACCTATGAGCATTCTGGATTTGCTCAAAGCCACCCTGGTCTGCGGCGGGGCGAGCTTCCTGATTTATAGCTACCCGCTCCTGGGACAGATTATCCTAATCGCAGTACTTGGCCTGTTGTGGTTGTGCTATGCCCGCACCGTGCTGGGCCGATTGCGCCACCGCTGATAGAATTCAGAGTTCCGCCAGGCTTTCCTCCGATTGGGCCAGGAAGTCCATGTGCCCTTTGCGGGCCACTTCGGCTAGATACGCGCGGATCGAGGCTGACACACCCTGATATACGGGGTCAAACAGGCCTAGCAAAACTCTGACGCGCTTGTCTTTGCGCTGGC
Source organism: uncultured Verrucomicrobiota bacterium (assembly GCA_964623885.1). Classification (GTDB taxonomy): domain Bacteria; phylum Verrucomicrobiota; class Verrucomicrobiia; order Limisphaerales; family UBA8199; genus CAZUVM01. Next base: position 30,594 of record CAZUVM010000114.1, on the reverse strand, counting down.
TCCATTGCTCCATCCAACTGGTCAAATCAGCGGGCATGGCTTCGGAATGATGGACCGAGATAATAACCAGGTCGGCAAAAGCGGCCTCCGCCGCCGCAATGGTGCGTAGCTGGGGCAGACGCAGCTCACTGAGGGGCCACATTTGCTTTGTAAATTCGCAGCCTGCTCCCAGAAGTCGCGTCAGGCCCTGGCAGAAATCATCGGCCCGAGCGCCAGTGACGGAATCTTCGTACGCTGCGACCGCTGCCACTTTGCCGGGACCTCCCTTCTCATTAATCCTGAGCTTGGCCATCAACAGCGTGTCCATGCGTAGCGCGCGTTTGCTGAATCTTCAACTCGAACGCGCGTCCAGTCAATCGCAGGTTATTAACTATCGCTACTCCGCGACTTGCCCCGATCTGATTGAACCGGCCCGGTTTTCCAGATCAACTCACGACCGTGTCTGGCCAGGGGTGAATATCCCATTGTCCGAACGAGGCAATTCGCTGAAGGTAACCCTGCTTCGATCCTCTTTTCATAGGTGGGAGGAGACGAAGCAGGAGCGACTCCGATCCGGAGCCGCTCTGTTTTTTTTCGAGCGTAGCGCAGGCCTGGATGCCCGTCCGGCAGGACCCTGCTGTGTCGACGACCTCCGAGTCGGCCACGGTCGAGAGACAACGCCCGGTTCCGTTCTATCGCAGACTGTGAACCCTGCTGATAGGGCAGGCTCGGAGGCCTGCGCTACACGTTTCGGCGCTGCGTCTCTAAGGCGCGACAAACGCGCAGCTCACGCGGTTGCTGTCCGACACCGCCCACAGATTCAGGGGCGAAGTTGTCAGCCCGTATTTTTTATAGCGGACACCGCCATCGATGAAAGCGAAGTTCGAGCCACCCGCGCGGTTGCCTTTGTGGAACACGGAATGGCAGCCATGCTCGATCCGGTCCGCATCGTTCCCGCCCGAGCCTTCGAACATATCCATATAATAATCCATGGCCCCCAGCGGATCGCTCGCCGTGGCCTGCGCGATATTCTTCTTTTCGCCAAACATGACCGTATCGGAAGGATGGACCACTGATGATTCCTTCATGCCCTTGGGATAGGAGCCGGCCATGTACTGGCCCCAGAACAGATCCGAACTCAGTTGATCGAGAAAGAAGTCGTTCCAACCATTGATGAAGTAGCTGCGCGGCGCGCGATCCGGCAGCGTCGGCGAGCTCGTATCCGTCTGGGGCGTGCCCCGCAGCAAATCGGTGGGGCAGACCAGCAGATTGGTTGTGTTGTAATAAGGCTGCAGCAGCGTAGGCCATCGCCAGGCATTGGTGCGGGGCGGATAATAACCTTCGTTATCATCTTCGTAGGTCTTCAAGGCCAACTGGATTTGTTTCAGGTTGTTCACGCATTTGATCCGGTTGGCAGATTCCTTTGCTCGAGCCAGCGCGGGCAAAAGCATGCTTGCCAGAATGGCAATGATCGCAATCACAACCAGCAACTCGATCAATGTGAACGCCCGAACTTTTCGGTAGCATAGGACCGCCAGTGGTTCTCGGGCGGTCTTTTCAGGTTGGCCGGACGCAGCCGCACGATAGATGTTCTTGATCATAAGCTTCTAATCTTCTGCATTCCCCGTGCCAGATCGCGCCGCCCGCGCGCGTTTGGCTTGTTTTGAATCGACGCCGTCAGATTTTTTTTGCGATCGACTCGAATATTTCCCCGCGTTCAGCGTCAACCGACTATAGTGATGACGCGCAAGATCTGGGGACTGACAGCGCTGGCCGTCCTGCTGGGCGGCCTGTCGCTCTACCTCAATAAAGACTGGTTCGCTAAGGATAATATTCAAATTTCCCACCGATCTCGTCCGGCCCGCGGGCCGTGGTTTCGCCAGGCCAAACGCTCGGCGGACTCCACCGTGAACCCAATCGTGTTCCTGTTCGATCGCCGGCTTCGCCTCAAGAGCGTTAAAGTCGTCCCGGTTAGCGATATTGAAACCAACAAGTATCCTCAGCCCATCTGGCATCTGGTCTCCGACTCCAATTCGGTCCCCGTAAAAGATCTGACTTATGGCGTGCGGGTCCCCGGCATGCGCCCCGCTCTCAAGGACACTCATGCCGAGCCATTGGAGCCCGGCGCCAAATACCGCCTGTACATCGAGGCCGGCGGCTTAAAAGCCGAACACGATTTCGAGCCCGAACCGATTACGCCCTGATTGGACTGCGGCCCAACCCTGCGGCAAAAAGCGAAACGACACCTGCCGCCGCCTGACACAGTCTTTTTTTAGACGGTGCTCCGTCCAAAATAGTTACACTCGGGTTTGCTCGCGCCCACGCTTGCGTCCGCCAACGACTCGCGTGTAACCTGCGCCTCGATGAATGCGCTGCTACTCACCGGGGGGCGGATCATCGATCCTGCCAATCACTTTGATGCTGTCGCAGATTTGCTGCTGCGCGACGGCAAAGTCGCTGCTGTGGGTGAGGCTGCCGGGGCGCAAGCACCCAGTGACGCCGAGCGGATGGACGTCCGCGGCCGTGTAGTTTGCCCGGGTCTTGTCGACTTGCACGTCCATCTTCGTGAGCCGGGCCAGACCGCCAAAGAGAACATCGCTTCTGGCACCACTGCCGCGGCTCGTGGCGGATTCACCTCCGTGGTTTGCATGCCCAACACCGCGCCGGTCATCGACAATGCCGGAACCGTGGCTTTGATTCACGATGTCGCCGCCACTCAGGGCAAAGTCAACGTGTACGTAACCGGCGCGATTTCAAAAAACCTGGCCGGCGAAGAATTGGCCCCGATCGGTTCATTGAAAAATGCCGGCATCGTTGCCATTACTGATGACGGCCATTGCGTTCAGAATAACGAACTGATGCGCCGCGCCCTGGAATATGCGCGCATGTTTGATTTGCCCGTGATGGATCATTGCCAGGATTATTCCCTCGTCAGCGACGGCGTCATGCACGAGGGTTACTGGAGCAACCTGCTCGGCCTCCGCGGCTGGCCCTCGGCCGGGGAGGAAATGATCGTGGCGCGGAATATTCTGCTGGCGGAAGCCACGGGCACGCACGTGCACTGCCAGCACCTCAGCGCCGCCGGCAGCGTCGCACTCCTCCGCGAAGCAAAAAAGCGCGGCGTTCCCATTTCCGGCGAAGCCTGCCCGCATCATTTCACCCTCACGGATGCGGCCATCGCGGGCAGTGAAAAATTCTGGAGCACGGATGGCGCCGGGGTTTTTACCAACGGAACTCCTGCCGAAGAGCGCTCGAGTTGGCCCGCCTACGACACGAATTTCAAAATGAACCCGCCGTTGCGCTCCGCCAGGGATCGTGAGGCGATCCTGGAAGGGCTGGCGGATGGCACGATTGCAATCCTGGCCAGTGATCATGCGCCGCATTCGGATTTCGAAAAGGAGGTCGAGTTCGATTACGCCCCTTTCGGCATCACCGGGCTGGAAACGGAATTCGCGCTCGCGTTGATGCAGCTTTATCACCGAAAACTGCTTAGCCTGTCTGAGTTACTGGCCAAGTATACGGTTGGCCCGGCCAGGTTGCTGCGCCTTTCGAAGGGAACGCTCGGCGTTGGGGCGGATGCGGATGTCACTGTGTTTGACCCGGACCGCGAATGGCGATTTGACAAAGCCGCAACCGCAAGCAAGTCTTTAAACAGCCCATTTTATGGGTGGCGGCTCAAAGGAAAGCCGGTGGCCACAATCATCGGCGGCAAGAAGGCGTGGATAGAGCAGGCGCCGGCGTGAAATTGTGGCGCCGCAAAGCAGGTTATGAGAAAATCGGCAATTTGCTTAATCACGGCAGTCATTCTCGCGCAAACGGCGGGAGCGAAAGAGAATCGTTGGCTCACTAATCTGGGCAAGGCCCAGGCGGAAGCGAAAAAGCAGCATAAGTTAGTGCTGATGGACTTCAACGGATCCGACTGGTGCCCCGCCTGTAAGATCCTGAAAAAGCAAGTGTTCTCCTCGCCGGAATTCCAAGCCTACGCGAAGCACAATCTGGTTCTTGTCGATGTGGATTTTCCCGAAAATACCCCGCAGCCCGCCAAAATCAAAAAAGCCAATCAGGCTTTAGCAGAAAAGTATGGCGTCGATGGATTTCCCACCGTAATCGTGTTGGCGAGCAACGGCAAAGAACTCGAAAAGAAAGCGGGCTATGAAGGGGAGAGTCCTACAAATTTTATTGCCGAACTGGAAAAGCTCAGAAACCAAAGTTAATCGCCCCCGCAACTATCCTACGCTCGCGGCAGCTTCTCCTCGACCAGTTCACAGAGGACGTGGAACAGCAGTTTTTGCCCCTCCTGTATCCGGGCGGTGTCTTTGCCGGGAACGATCAAATCCAGGGTAGCGACGCCCTTGGTGAACCCGCCATCGCGCCCGAGAAAGCAAAGGCTCTCCAGCCCCTGACGTCGCGCTTGTTCGACCGCGTGCAGGATGTTTTTTGATTTGCCGCTGGTGGTAAAAGCAACCAGCACGTCGCCCGCCTGGCCCAATCCCCATACCTGCCTGGCAAAAATGTCGTCCGCCTGGTAATCATTGCAAACGGCCGTCATGAATTCGCCGTTGGCAGTCAGGGAAATCGCCGGATACGGCCGGCGATCCTCACGATAGCGGCAGAGGAACTCAGTGGCCAGGTGCGTCGCATCGGAGGCGCTGCCGCCGTTCCCACAAACCAGCAGCTTGTGACCTGACGAAAGGCACCCCAGCACCATCCCGGCAGCGCGCGTGAGTGGCTCTTCCAGCGAGCTCAAGGCTTGCATCGTGGCGACCGAGTCCGCAATGGCGCGTTGCAACAGAGTCATGCCGCCGAAAGTAAATCAGCCTTAAGCCTTGTCAAAATCAATGAATCCCTTGTCCACGTTCATTCCCGACAGCCGCACGCGAAGCCGGTCGCCGACGTCTATCCCCTGCGTCCCGCTGACCAGGCGGCCTTCCGCGGGGAACCCCAGGAGCCGCACATAAGTGCCTTTGGGTGAAGCGCCGGTCACAATGCCGTCGAATGTCTCGCCGATGCGCCCGCTGAGCAGGCTGGCGGCGATGACTTTGCGCATGAACCGCTCGAGTTTGCGCGCGGCCTCCTCGCGATCCGTGCAGTGCGTCGCAATTGCGCCGAGCTCCGCTTCCGTATAAGGCGAACCTTGACCCCTTGCAACCGATTTGAGCAAGCGCTGAGTGACGAGATCCGCATACCGCCGGTTGGGCGCCGTTGAATGAGTGTAATCCATCACCGCCAAACCGAAGTGGCCTTGCTGCTCCTGACCGGGAGTTTCAACAATGTACTCGCCTGGGCCTAGAAGTTTCACAATCGAAAGAGAAAGATCAGGAAAATGCAGGGCATCGGCGCTCTGGCGGGCCGCCAGGAAGTCGGAAAGAGCGCGCGGGTCGGGTTGTTCCGGTAGGGTTGTGCCATACTGCAAGGCAATGGCGCGAATGCGTTCCCAGCGCCGCGGCGTTTTGACCACGCGGCGGATGCAAGGCCGCTGTTGCTGCCGCAGGCACATCGCTATCGCCACGTTGGCGGCAACCATGAAGCTTTCGATGATGTCCTCAGCCGCGTTGTGTTTGCGAAGGGACAGGTCTTTAACTTCGCCGTTCTCCAGCACCGGTGTTGCCTCCGGTGAGTCGAAAGTGAGAGCGCCGTGTTGTTTGCGAAAATCACGCAGTCGCTGCGAGACCTGCTGCTGCAACTGGAGCTGCGCCTCCATACCCGAGACCGTGGCAATCGCCGGCGGCATGGAACCTGTCCCCTCAAGCCAGGCTCCCGTGCTGCTGTAAGCCAGCTTCGACCGATTCAGTGTCCGCGCGGAATAGATCGACTCGAACTGTGCTTCACCGGAAGAAAGCACCCGCACTTCGACGATCATTGCGAGCCGTTCCTGCCCTCCGAGCAAGGATGTCTTATCCGTCGACAGCTCGGGCGGGAGCATGGGGAAGGTCTCGACTCCCGTATAGACCGATGTGCTTTCGGACGCAGCATGGCGGTCGGTAGCGGACCCGGCCGGCACGGAGCCATCCACATCCGCAATCCCGACCATCAAACGGATCGCGCCTCCCTCAAGCGGTTCCACGTATTCGATTTGGTCCAGATCGCGTGATTGATCGTTGTCGATCGAAGACCAAAGCAGACTGCGAAGGTCGCGCGGTTCGGGATTCGAAATCTGAACGGGTTTCGCTACTTGCACCTCGCGCATCACCTCGGGGGAAAAATCGGGGTGAAAACCGCTTTCCACCATGGCCCGACGCGCGCGAGCCTTCAGATCAATTACCGGCATTGGCATGGGTAGAATCCTCGCTTGCCGCCACCGCTCTGGCAAGCAGTCCTCAATTCTTTGCTAGGAACGCCACTCCGTCCTCCCGCACTTCTCGGTAGGGACGCCGTCCTCGGCGTCCCATACTCCCATACCTCCGCTCTGGTTTGCCTGCCGCCCCGGGCTGCTCTATTTTGTCGCCGATGCAGCTTACCTCGGAACAACTAAGGCGTTACTCACGCCACCTTTTGTTGCCGGAAGTCGGGGCGAGCGGCCAAGCGAAGATTTGCGCGACCAGTGTTCTATGCATCGGCGCGGGCGGACTTGGCTCGCCGATTGCGCTTTACCTGGCAGCGGCGGGCATTGGCAAAATTGGCATTGTCGACTTTGATGCGGTCGAGTTCTCGAACCTTCAACGCCAGATCATTCATGGCACACCGGACGTCGGCCGCAGCAAGACCGAATCGGCTCGTGACGCGATCGGCCGGATCAATCCCGACGTTGAAATCTGTCTGCACGAAGAGCGGCTGACCAGCCAGAATGCGCTCGAGATCATTCGCCCTTACGACATTGTCGTAGACGGCACGGACAATTTTCCTACGCGTTACCTGACCAACGACGCTTGTGTCCTGCTGCGCAAACCGAACGTCTATGGCTCCATCTTCCGGTTTGAAGGCCAGGCCAGCGTTTTTGCGCCGCACCTGGGCGGCCCCTGTTATCGCTGTCTTTATCCTGAGCCACCGCCACCTGGAATGGTGCCCAGTTGCGCGGAAGGCGGCGTTCTGGGTGTGTTGCCGGGGGTTATTGGGCTGATCCAGGCCACGGAGATCCTCAAACTAGCGGCCGGCATCGGCACGCCGCTTCTCAATCGGCTGCTGCTCTATAACGCGCTGGATATGCAGTTCCGCGAACTCAAACTCCGCCGAGATCCATGCTGCCCTCTTTGTGGCGAACATCCCACCATCACAGAACTCATCGATTATGAAGGATTTTGCGGCTTGAACAACAAACCCGAAGATACTGCCATGCATCCCGATGAAGTCACCGTTCAGCAAATGAAAGAGGCTCTGGATAATCGCCAACTAGGCGTGCGGGTCATCGACGTGCGCGAACCCGGTGAGTACGAGATCGCGCGCGTGGATGGCGTTCCGCTGCTGCCGCTGAGCCAATTGGCCCGGCGTTACACTGAGCTGGATCCGGAACAGCCCTATTTCATCCACTGTAAAATGGGCGGCCGCTCGCTCCAGGCCGTCGAGTTCCTGCGCCAACACGGCTTTAAGCACGTCAAGAGTGTTCGCGGCGGCATCACGGCCTGGTCCCGGGAAATCGACGCGACCGTGCCGACGTACTAGCTGATGGCTTATCGATTATCCTTTGCAACCGGCAAGTCGATCCAAAACGTGCTGCCCCGGTTAACCTTGGATTCGAAGGCAACCCGGCCGTCCATCCGCTCCAGTGCGCGTTTTACAATTGCCAAACCGATGCCGGTGCCGGGGTATGTCCGGCCGTGCGCCTTTTCGAAAATGCCGAAAATCTTACCTTGCGCCTCGAGTGGGATGCCGACGCCATCGTCCTTGAAGAACACGCGTCGCCGACCATCGGCCTGTTCGCTCCAGATCTCCACATTAGGTTTGGTGCCGGGCTGAACGAATTTGACCGCGTTGCCGACGAGATTCGAGACTACTTGAGTGAGCAAGGGTCGGCTGCCCTGCACAGCCCCAAGCGGATGCCGCACGTGGATCGAAGCCGCATCTTGCGGCGCGTATTGTGCCAGGACTTCATCGAATAACGGATCCAGCGCAATCGCTTCCGGGTGTAGCTGCTCGCGCGAGGTACGCGCATAAGCAAGCACATCCTGGATTAATTGGTCCATATGACGAGCGGAAGCTCGGATGCGACCGAGATAATCGCGGGCGGTCGCATCAAGCCTGGTCCCGTAGTCCTCCTCAAGAAATTGAGCGAAGCTCTGCATCGCGCGCAGCGGCGCACGCAAGTCGTGCGAGATCGTGTAAGAGAAACGTTCGAGTTCAACAATGGTTTCTTCGAGCTTCCTCACGGTCTCTTCCAGCCGCGCGGTGCGCTCCCGTACCAGGCGCTCCATATTCTCAGCGTGCACAGCCAGTTGCTCTTTTGCCTCGGCCAATCCGATTTCGGCCTTTTTGCGCGCCGAGATGTCCGCCACATAAATCGCGGTGCTGCCCGCCATCGGATGGGCACGAAACTCCAGCCAAACATTGGCCTTCGGATAAGACATTTCAAAATGCGCGGGGACTTCCTCTCGGCGCGAACGCAGCAATTCCTCCTCAAAGACCGTATCTCGTAGTTGTGGAAAGACCTCCCAGATGACGCGATCAAGCAGATCGGGTATCGATTGATTGGCGATGTTCGCGGCCGCTGAATTGACATAGGTGAAACGCCATTCCGGGCTCAGCACCACGAAGCCATCGGTAATGCTCGAAAGCACTGAACTGAGAAAACTTCTTTCCAATTCGAGGTCCCGCCGCGCCCGGTTTGACATTTCCGCCAGGACATTGATGAACACAGCGCAGACGACAAAGGCGACAATGCTTGCCCACATCGGCACTCGACCGTAGCCCGGCTCGATCCACAGGACAACGCCGGCCAATACGCTGAGCCCGGTCGCCAAAATCCCCGGGCCTAAACCGCCGTACCAGGCACCGGCCAGAATGGCCGGCAGGAAGAAGATCCACGGAAATCGATTGCCTATTAATGGGTTCAGCGACCAACGGATACCAATCGCAACGGCAACGCAGGCCAGCGCCAGCACATAGCGCCTGACTGCCCCGCGTCCATCAGGTCCGCTGCGCGCACTCTTTAGTGGCGCAAGAATCTTTGGCCCTGGCATAACCCGTTAACCTTGTGTTGCGGTTCGCCCGCGCGCTTCCTGCTGCTGGGGAAATTCCAATCCATGCCTCGGTGGTTCAGCACACTCTACACCATAATCACGTCATTGGCACGCGAATCGGTCAAAACAGACGGTAGGGATCCCGCGGTAGGAACGCCGTCCTCGGCGTCCCTGATTCTATTACGAACTCTACGAACTCCTGCTGCCTTGTTTTCCATCGGCAAACTTCTATTCTCGACAGCTATCCGCTTGCTGAATCCAGGCAGCGAGCGATAGCCGCCTATTCCTATTCGTTCGCAGTTTTTAATGAACAACGCGCGCCTATGACTAAACTCTCCGACGTGCTCGAGCTCCGGGTTCGCTACGGCGAGACCGACCAAATGGGCACGTTTTATAATGCCCGCGCACTAGATTGGTTCGAATGCGGCCGCAGCGAACTGATGCGCCGCCGGCTGGGCATGTCTTATGCCGCGCTCGAAGAAAAAGGGGTCTTTCTGCCGGTTGTTGAAGCTCATCTCGAGTTTCAAGGTGGGGCGCGTTATGACGATCTGCTCAAAGTCGCTTCGGTTGCCGATCTCTTCGGACGCGCCCGGCTCCGGTTCGAGGTCCAAATCACACGCGCCGATTCAGGCCGCCCCGTCGTCCGCGGCTACACCATCCACGCATTCACCGATCGCCAGGCTAAACCCATTCGCCCGCCGGCCTGGTTTGTGGAAATGATGACAAAGGCTGAGGATTTGGGATCTCAAAAGTCGGTTTAATAGCTCAGGAAGGGCCGCCGTTGCTGAATCCACACTCGCTCGTCGGCAGCAAGGCGTTTTTCAAAATCGCCCGGCGTAGCGGAAACGTTATCCACCCATTCACGCAGGAACGTGCCGCCGCTCAAAAGATCGATCGCCATCCGTTTCATCTCGTACTCATAAGGCAACCGGTGCCACAACGCGTAATCCGGGTACTCCAACCGGATGGATTTCAACAGCAATGCTCCTAACCGGTAAGGCCGGAATCTTTGCGGCCGGTACTGAGCATAATCCGTATGAATTTGCACGCCGGAACAAAGCCATCCTTTGTGCTTTTGAAATGTCGGCTCGAAGTTGCATCGCCGAATTACGCACCCTTGCAGCCACGCCGGAGCAAGGTTTTGCGCCCGGCGCAAAACTCGGTCGAAGTCAATGTCGGGAGCTCCAACGATCTCTAAGGGATTGGTTGTTCCGCGTCCTTCCGAAAGAGTTGTTCCTTCAAACAGCACGGTGCCGGGAAAACACCGCGTCATGTTCAGGCTCGAGGCATTCGGACTTGGGTTTACCCACGGCAATTCAATTACCGGCCAACCATAGCCCGGCGCAGTGTTCGGTTTGTAGCCCTCCATTTCGACGATCTGCAAGTCGACGTTCAGCCTGCGGTGCGCTACGTACCAGCGCGCAAACTCTCCGAGCGTAAGCCCATGCCGCATTAATAGCGGTGCTACGCCGACAAAACTTTCCCAGCCCGGTTCGAGGATAGTTCCTTCGGCTGCCCGGCCTGCCGGGTTCGGCCGCTCCAACACCCAGACAGCTTTGCCGCTGGCCGCGCTTGCTTCGAGCATGTACGCCAGCGTGGTCAGGAAAGTGTAAATGCGCGTGCCAATGTCTTGCAGGTCGACGAGCAGCACGTCGAAATGCGCCAGCATTTCCGGCGTTGGTCGTCGCACTTTTCCATAGAGGCTGAACACGGGGATTCGCAGGCGCGGGTCTGCATAATCCTCCGATTCGATCATGTTGTCCTGTTTATCACCGCGCATTCCGTGCTGCGGCCCCAGCGCGGCGGACAGCTTGAACTCATGGCACCCGGCTAATTCATCAAGCGTGTGGGTGCCGACACGCGTGACCGAAGCAGGATGACCGAGCAATGCTACGCGTCGGCCTTTCAAACAGTCGCGTATATCGGCGCTTTCCAGGAAACGTTCAATGCCGAGTTTCATAATCGAGCCGGCAGCGCACGGAGCGCGAGCGGTCCCGCTCGCAGCGGCAGGAATGGTGATTACGCAGAGATTACCACCAGCGCTCCGCAGCTTTTCTCCAAATACGCACTTCCGCGCTTAACCCACCACTTCCTGCGGTCCCTTGCCCCCATTAACCAGGAAAAGGACAGCCATGCGCACCGCCAAGCCGTTGGTGACCTGTTCGAGGATCACGGAGCGGTCGCAATCGGCGATGTCGCTGTCGATCTCGACCCCGCGGTTGATGGGTCCGGGGTGCATGATCAGGACGCCGGGCTTGGTGAGTGCCATGCGCGCGCGCGTCAAGCCGAACAAGCTGGTATATTCGCCCAGGCTGGGGAAGGCGCTTTTGCGCTGACGCTCATGCTGGATGCGCAGGAGGTTTATGATATCGGCATCAGCAATTGCTTCCTCCACATTGTAAGTGACCCGGCAGCCCATCTGCTCGAAAGCGCGCGGCACCAACGTGCTTGGCCCACACAAGGTGACCTTGGCGCCGAGCTTGGTTAATGCCCAAATATCCGATCGCGCCACGCGGCTGTACAGAATGTCGCCCAGGATCGTAACGTTCAATCCCGCGATCTTTCCTTTGCGCTCGCGAATCGTGAAGGTATCCAACAAAGCCTGCGTTGGATGTTCGTGCGCGCCGTCGCCGGCGTTGATGACGCTCGCATTGAGCACGCGCGACAAGAAGTGCGGTGCGCCGGAAGCGCTGTGGCGGATGACGATGAAATCAGTGTTCAGCGCTTCGAGGTTGCGCGCCGTGTCTTTTAGTGTCTCGCCCTTTTTCAACGAGGAAGCCTCGGCGGTGAAGTTGATGATATCAGCCGACAGGCGCTGCTCGGACAATTCAAAACTGATCCGGGTGCGGGTCGAAGGTTCAACGAACAAGTTGACCACGGTCTTGCCGCGCAAAGCCGGGACTTTTTTGATCGCCCGCTCACCAACCGCCTTGAACGCGCGCGCCGTTTCCAACACGGTCGTGATCTCATCGACGGAAAGCGATTCAATGTCCAACAGATGTTTGCGTTGCCAGCTCATTTGCGTTCGAGCACGACCTCGTCCACGCCGCCTTCTTCGGCCAGCCGCACGTTGATGATTTCATCACGGCCGGTCGGAACATTCTTGCCAACGAAATCGGCCTTGATCGGAAGCTCCCGATGTCCACGATCGATCAACACCGCGAGTTGGATTTGTCTGGGCCGTCCGAAATCGTTCAAAGCGTCCATCGCCGCGCGCACCGTGCGTCCGCTGAACAGCACATCATCGACGAGCACTACGGTGCGACCGCCGACATCAAAAGGAATGACCGTCGGCTGGACCCGCGGCGCCACACGCCGATCGAGGTCATCGCGGTGCATGCTGACATCAAGTTGGCCGGTGGGCACCGGCTGCCCCCATATCCCGGCCAACAGCGCGCTGAGTCGTTGCGCCACAGGAACGCCGCCGGTCTGAATCCCGACGACCACCACGTCATCTGGCGCTTCGTTGCGCTCGGCGATTTCGTGCGCGATACGCTTGAGCGCCCGCTCCATGGCAAGGGCGGTTAATATGATGACAGGTTCAGGCATGAAAAAAGCGAGTCAATCGGCTGGTGACCGTAGCGGAGGTCTGGGTGCCCGTCCGGCAGGACCCTGCAACATCGGCGACCTGCGAGTCGGCAGCCTACTCGACTGGTTTTGGCCGCGAAGGAATCCCCTTGGGTCGCCGGCTGGGGGTCAGCGATATCGTGGGTGAGAGGACTGACTCGCCACGCGGACGTTCCGCGCCAGTTGGCTCGTCGATTTAAGTTGTCGGATTTCACTGGGCCCTTGGCAACCTCGCGGGGCTGCCTTAAAGGAGCGCGCCTGAATAAACTAATTAATGAAGAGATGCTTGGCGGCTCTTACGCCATTTGGAGCGGTGCTTGATAATCCAGTCGGTAAGCGCCCGCTCGAAACCAATGTCCCGTCCCGCTTTCTCGGACTCTATCCACTTGTGCTTGAGGATCTCTTCACGTTCATCCATGAACTCGCGATAAAGCGAAGAGTTCTTCAACAATTCGTTCGCCGAGGCGGTATCTTTCGTTTCGTCAGACATAAGCTACGCGCAACGTTGATCAGCGATACCCAATGTAACCATTACTTAGCTTTGTTGACAATATATAAAATTGCAGAACGCTATCATATATTTGTACTAGGATAACGCGGCTCCCCCATCCGCCAAACCCCTGCCTGACTTCCGCAAAATCATTCATCCTATCTGTTGGGTGAGGGCCTTGGCGGCTTGTATAAATGGCTGTGAAGCAGGCGACTGGGGTCGAGAGACAACAACGGGTTCGCCTTTATCCCCGCCTTCACGGATTTCCGTGAACAGCGGAATCTCACCCAGAAAAGACACCTTTTGCCGTTCTGCTTCCGCGCGGCCACCGCCATGTCCGAAAATCTCTACCCGTTCACCAGTGGGAGTAGTGAAGTAGCTCATATTCTCCAAAATCCCCAGAATTGCCACATTGACCTTCTGAAACATGGCAATTCCCTTTCGGACAACCCCTAAGGACGCTTCTTGTGGCGTGGTGACGATTACTCCGCCATCCAGTGGGACAGTTTGGCACAGTGTTAGCTGGGCGTCCCCAGTGCCGGGCGGCAAATCCACGAGCAGAAAATCCAGTTCGCCCCATTCCACCGCGCTGAAGAATTGTTGGATTGTTTTGACAATCATCGGGCCGCGCCAAATGACCGGCTGGTCGCCTTCCAGCAACAGTCCCATGCTCATGACTTTTACGCCGTAATTGGCTGGAGGGACCATTTTTTCCTGGTCGCTGATCGTCGGTTTCTGGTGCAGCCCCATCATCAAGGGAATGGACGGACCATAAATATCGCAATCGAGCAATCCGACCTTGTGCCCCAGATGCTGCAAGGCACAAGCGAGGTTAACAGAAACGGTAGACTTTCCGACGCCGCCTTTGCCGCTGGCAATGGCCACAATCCGGCGCAGCCCCGGCACGCGTGCCTGCTGCGCCCAGGGAGTCTGCGGTGTTTGTCCTGGTGCGGCCGCCGGCGGACTGGGCTGGTTGACTTCGACATAAACGCCGGTCACGCCCGGCAGCAAGCGCAGCGCCGCTTCGGCTTCGGATTTGATTTGGCGCGCAGCGTCTGCATTAGCGGTGGTCAGGTTAAGCACAAGGCTAATCGCGCCATCTTTTATGGCTACCTGTTTGAGCAAGCCAAATGAAATGATATCCCTTGTGAATCCGGGGTACTTAACCGCTTTAAGGGCGGTCCTGACGTCGTTTTCTGTCATTGTTCGCAGCTAATGATCGGGTCTTCGCCACGGCTGTCAACCTCCCAAAAAACTTGAAGAGAGGCAGCCGCGGTTCATGTTGTTTCCGTGTACGACCACGGGCCTGACGTAATTGCCATTGTAGCTGCTTATAAGCGGCCGGCCCTGTTGCACCATTTGTTGCAGTCCCTCGTCGGGACCCAAAGCCTCCGGCGTGTCATCGTGATAGACAATGGGCTTGATTCACAGACGGAGGCCATCTGCAAGGCCGCACCTGTCCCAGTCCGCTATCAAAGGCCCGATCGCAACCTGAGCTGCGGTGGCGGCATAGCGCTCGGGCTCAAATTGGGTCTGACCGAACCGCGGGTGACGCATTTCTGCCTATTCGATGATGATGCCGAGGCCATCCCGGGCGCCATCGACGGGTTAATCGAAGGAATGGCGAAGGCCCAGGCGGAACTCGCCGTGCCGCTGATTCTGGATACTCAGGACCGTGTTGCCTGGTACCCCGGCTTGCAGGATGCCCACGCATGGAAGACAATTCGGCGTCCCAATCTCACGGCAGAGGAATACTGTCGAATCGCTGGCAGCAACCCGGTACCGTTTACCTGGGCTCCCTGGCCGGTTCTGGCCTTGTCGATTCGCAGTGTCCGCGAGTGCGGTTTTCCCAGGGACGATTTCTGGCTCTGCGCAGAGGATCTCGAGTACACGTTGCGCCTGACGCATCGGTACAAAGGCGTGCTGGTGCCGTCGACCGCTTGCTTGCACCGGCCCCCTTCCACCTGCACGGGCACCGGGACGGATCCCGATGCCTTGGGAGGTCCGCATTATTTGCGGTTCTGTCTTATGCTACAGAATCTCTCGTACATCTGCACGCGGCTGCCGCATGCCCGCCGCGCATTGCGGCATTTGCCAGGAAATTATTTGCGGTTCTTCCGCACTTTTGGACTGCAATCGGCAACGATTCGCGATGTGATGCTGGCCTTGTGGCTGGGCGCGGCGCGAGGCATACCCGCTGGCTGGCCGGGTGCGGATCAGTTTAAACAGCGATTGCTGAATCTACCTCAGTGATTCATCGTCCCAACGCCGGTGTGCAGCACTTGTCTATCAATTATGGTAACCACTTACTGTTTTTCATCGCTCAGCCGATAATCATGAAGGCTTGGATCCTGCGATGCAGCAGGTTTTCGGTCATCAGCGGGTCTTCAACGCGGCGCGGCTGATTTCTTCTTCGCCAGTTGCTTCGCCAGCTTGATGGCCGCCATCATGCTGGACGGATCGGCCCTGCCTTGTCCGGAAATGTCGTAAGCTGTTCCGTGATCCGGTGAAGTGCGAATAAAGGGCAATCCCAGGGTCCAATTTACTCCGGACTCAAACGCCACCATTTTGAGCGGAGCCAATCCCTGGTCGTGGTACATTGCCACCACCGCCTCATATTCGCCGCGATACACGTGGTAAAACAGGGCATCGGCGCTCCACGGGCCGCTCACTTCAAACCCGCGTTGCGCCGCCCTGGCAACTGCCGGCGCAATAACCGAGATTTCCTCCTGACCAATTTTTCCACCCTCTCCCGCGTGCGGGTTGAGCCCACACACCGCCACCCGTGCGCGCGATAATCCGAGATCGAGACACGCCTGGGAGGCGAGCTCGATTACAATTTCAATTTTATCCACGGTTAGATGGTCGGCGACTTCACGCAGTGGCACATGAGTCGTGGCCAGCGCAACCCGCAGCCAACGACCACTCCGGTCCTGACCGAGCAACATCATGGCGGTGCGCTCGGTCCCAGCCAATTGGGATAGCAACTCGGTTTGTCCGACAAATGGAATTCCAGCCCGCACAATGGCTTCCTTGTTCACGGGCGCGGTCACGAGCGCATCCAACTCGCCGCGCAAACATTTTTGAGCGCCGGATTTCAGCCAGGTTACGGCGGCCCTGGCGGCAACTGAGGAACCCCGATCCATCGACAAGGGCAAGGGCTCATGGCCAGGTTGCTCGATGGGCACGGCGATTTTGAGTCCGAGTTGGCGGCCCAGTGCCTGCGCGTGCGCTTTGTCGCCAATCAACAAAAACTCGGTATTGCCGGCACCGCCTTCAGAGGCCAGCGCCTTGAGTGTTACTTCCGGCCCGATACCGGTAACATCACCGAGGCAAATGCCAATGCGAGTCATGGGAGCTCCCACGTCACTATGTTGCGCGTGAAATCGTTGCCCCAGCCTTCACCCTTTGCGCGGCAATAATCGAAATTGCTCGCAGGCTGCGACGAAATCTGGCGCGGAACGCGGCCTTGCTGCGCTGGGTATCACGCGCCTCACCTCAAGAAAACCGCCGCACAAACGTTTTCTTTTTCAGCTTATCAATCCACTGCTGATTCAGCCGATTTCGCTCGTCGAGCAAAAGATTCTTTTCAATCTGATCGCGCACTTCACCCAGCGACTTAAAATGCGAGGTGTGGAGTTCTTCGAGTTTTAGAAGATAAAACTCTGTGGCGGGCGGCAGGTCCGGACAACCAGCCGCATCGGCGCAGTGGCGTTCCTCGGTGAGGACTTGCTTTTTAGCGCTGGCGTCAACGCCATAGTGCCGGGCTAGAACGGGCAGACCGCGTTCGTACTGGACAATCCAATAATCATCGCCCGCGGAGCGACTGAAAACACCGCTGCATTGGCCCGGTTGCAAACCGAAAGCGATGTCGGCAAGGCCCTTCGTTAATTGGGTTTTCTCCCACCAGCCCCAATCGCCGCCCTGGCCACGTTGCGATCCCTGCGAGTACAGGGTTGCCATTTCAGCGAACAGGGCTCCGCCTTTTACCTTCGTCAGGATCTCTTCCGCCAGTTGTTCGGGAGCGGCATTGGTTTCAAATGAATTCTTCAGGACGATCACCCGCAGCTTGGCTTCATCCTCCACCTTGAATTCTTCTTTGTGCGCCAGATAATACGATTCGACTTTGTGCGGAGAGATAATGATTTCCGACGAGACATTCTTCATTCTCAATTGCGTCACGATGAACCGGTCGCGAATTCGCTGCCGGTATTGCTCCTGCGTCACTCCGGTTTGTTCCAGCGTTTTGGCCATCGTCGCCCGATCGCCAAATTCGTTTTTGACGCTCTCCTCGACCAGGTCGTTGATGACACTCTCCGGCAGCGAGTAGCCGGCGGTTTTGAATTCGTGCAGGATAAGCTGCCGGTCCAGCAACTCCTCGATGGTTTTGTTCCGCACATTGTTCAATTCCTTTTCCAACACGTCAGGCTGTGTCCGGTACCGCCGGGCGAGCGAGGCATAAGTCTCCTCGTTGATGGCATTGACTTCGTGATACGTGATCACTGAATCATGAACGATGGCCTCGATCGCGTCCACCAGTTCCCCGCGGACGGGCAGAACCCAAAACACCGCGAACGCAACCAGAATGCAAAGGAGTTTCATGCTTTTAGTTCGTACGAGTCTAGGCCGTGCCGTTGACGACGGTCAAGCGCCGCATGGGAAATAATCGGGTGAAGCAAAACCATTCGCGTGCGCCCCCATCGTTCCTCCATTCAATTCTCCAATCCGCAATTCTCTTCCCTTTCCCCAGGGTCTCGTTGCCGCGTTGCGTCCTGTTCCCCCGACCGCTTAAGCCATACCATCAGGATGCTGATGTCGGCCGGCGACACGCCGGAGATTCGCGCCGCCTGGCCGATAGTCCCGGGCCGGATCTTCATGAACTTCTGCCGCGCCTCCAACCGCAAGCTGGGCACGGTGGTGTAATCGAAGCCGGCGGGGATCTGCTTCGCCTCGAGGTCGCGGAAACGCTGCACTTCGAGTTCCTGGCGGGCAACGTAACCGGCGTATTTGGTGCGAATCTCTACTTCGTTTATTACTTCTTCTGATGATAATTGAATGTCTGACGATATATCAGTATATCTAATTTCTGGCCGGCGCAACCGCTGGGCCAGGGTTTCGCCGCCGCATCGCGTAAGTTCCAGGCGTTTCACCTCGCGTTCGATGGCGTTCGTCTTCGCCTCAACCTTCCGGTAGTTCCGTTCCGGCAACAGCCCGACTTCATAGCCGAGCCGAGAGAGCCGCAAGTCAGCGTTATCCTGCCGGAGCAATAAACGGTACTCAGCTCTCGAGGTGAACATCCGATATGGCTCGCTGGTTCCCTTAGTCACCAAGTCGTCAATGAGGACACCGATATAAGCCTGATCACGTCGAAGAACTATCGGATCCAGACCGCGAACGCGACGTGCGGCGTTGATGCCTGCCATCAAGCCTTGGGCGGCGGCTTCCTCGTAACCTGAAGTCCCGTTGATTTGGCCGGCTAGATACAAATTGCGACAGACCTTGGTCTCTAGTGACGAATAGAGTTGAGTGGGGAACGCAAAGTCGTACTCCACTGCATAAGCAGGTCGTAGGATCTCCGCTCGCTCGCAGCCGATGATCGTCCTGACCATTTCGAACTGGACATCGAAAGGAAGCGATGTGGAAAAGCCGTTTACGTAGATCTCATCGGTGGCGATGCCCTCTGGTTCCAGGAAGATTTGCTGTCGTTCCTTTTCCGGAAACTTAACGATTTTGTCTTCTATGGACGGGCAGTACCGAGGACCGACACCTTCAATGATGCCAGAATAGAGCGGGGACTTGTGCAAGTTGGCCCGGATGACATCGGCTGTGGCCCTAGTGGTATAAGTAATGTAACAAGGCAACTGGCCATTGATACGCTGGAGAATTGAATCGGGTGGATAGGGCAAATTAGAACAACGGGCGCCAGCTTGGGAATGTTCCATGTGGAACATTCCGCCAGGGTCAGGTTTGGAGGTGGGAGCATTTCTTAGCTCCTTATCCTTGCTGCCAAGATCGGTTTGTTCCACGTGGAACAAATCCTCCTTCCAGTATGTGAAGTAGGGCACTGGCTCGTCTCCCGGTTGAATCTCCGTTTTCGAGAAATCGATGGAACGTCGGAGCAGCCTCGGTGGAGTCCCTGTTTTCAAACGACCTAGCTCTAACCCGATTTCCTTGAGCGATCCCGAAAGTCCTACAGCGGCCGACTCGCCCGCGCGGCCGCCAGATTGCTGGTTAAGGCCAATGTGCATCAAGCCCCGGAGGAACGTCCCTGTAGTCACCACCACAGTCTTCCCGAGGTACTGCACTCCGAGCGTTGTCTCAACCCCATAAACCCCACCATCTGCATGAAGGAGCTGGCCACATTGACCTTGCCTCAGATCCAAGTTGGCCTCTCTCTCGCAAATCCATTTAAGCCGAAATTGATACGCCTTTTTGTCACATTGCGCTCTCGGGGCCCAGACCGCGGGCCCCTTTTTCGTATTCAGCATCCGAAACTGCAAGCCTGACATATCAGTAGCTTTGCCCATCTCTCCACCCAAAGCGTCAATCTCGCGAGCAAGATGCCCCTTGGCTAAGCCACCTATTGCAGGGTTGCATGACATCTGACCAACCGTATCTGCATTGATGGTCAGCAAAAGCGTTTGACAACCCATCCTGGCCGCAGCCAGCGCCGCTTCGATGCCAGCATGGCCGGCACCGAGCACAATCACTTCATATTCTTTCGGATAAACAAACATTAAGTAACTATATCGTCGTTCTAACCGGCAAACCGGTATCGATTCTCAAACGGAGTAGCCCCGCCTTCCTTCTCAACTTTCCGGTCCGGATTCGCCGCCAAATGTTCACAAATCTTATATATGGTTTCGCAGTCGTCCTGGGCCCCGATCCCAGATGAGATTTCCTGAATCGAAGATTTAGCAGACCTGTTCCTCTCGAGAAAAGCGAGTATTTTCAGCTGTAGCTCAATCACTGCCGAAGCAGCTTTTTTCCCCCCCTCAACTCCTGGTTGGTGATAAGCATTTATATTGATTAGGCTCGCGTATAAGCCGACGGCCCGCTCGAAAAGCGCGATAAGGATCCCGACCGAAAAAGCAGTAACAGAATTAATAGTTAACGTTACCGAATCTCGATTATGCTCGAAAAGTGCCTGTCTTGTGCCTAAAAGAAAGCCTTCCAGAAAGTCACCTGAAGTCGTATTTGGCTCGACTTTTATGGACGGTCCCGTCCTATCGCGCAAAACTTCGATAAAAATAACGAAGAAATTGCTCAAGCCATCACGAAGCTGCTGGATGTAGGAATGCTGGTCCGTTGATCCCTTGTTGCCCAGCACGGTAATACCTTGATTAACGACCTTTCCGTCTCGATCCTGTTGTTTTCCCAAGGATTCCATCAGGAGTTGCTGCAAGTACTTGGAAAAGAGCTCTAACCGATCTTTATAGGGCAAAACCACCATGTTTTTGCTCCCTTTACCGTTACCGGCGTAAAACCACATGACCGCCAGGATCGCGGCCGGGTTCAATAGGAAGTCCTTTTTCCGTGTGACCTCGTCGCAAGCTTTTGCGCCTTCCAACAGACCAGCTATATCTAAACCTTGCAACGCGGCTGGAAGTAAGCCCACCGCCGAGGTCTCGCTCGTTCGACCTCCTACCCAGTCCCACATTGGGAACCGAGCCAACCAGCCTTGCTGCACAGCCAATTTGTCCAGCGCACTGTCTTCGTTGGTCACTGCAACTGCATGCCGACTGAAAGTCAGGCCAGCGGCTTTATAGCGAGCCTCAGCCTCGAGCATGCCGTTCCGTGTTTCTTTGGTGCCACCGGATTTGGAAACGACAACGGTAATAGTCTGACCAAGCAGGCCATCCAAATATGACAATACATTGTCAATACCGTCAGGGTCTGTATTGTCGAGAAAATGAACCGTCAATTTGTCGGCTTTGGCTTGGCCCAGGGCATTGGCAACGAATTGTGGGCCAAGAGCCGAACCACCGATACCGATCAAAAGGAGATGTTTGAAAGGGCCAGCGCTTCCTTTGATACTACCGTCGTGAACCTTAGCGGCAAACGTTTTAACGGCAGCGACAGTTTGTTCGATTTCTTCGCGAATGGCAGGGGTCGGTGCAAGCGCCGGGTTGCGCAACCAATAATGACCGACCATTCGCTTTTCGTCCGGATTAGCGATCGCACCGTGCTCCAGCTCGGCCATTTCGTCGAAGGCCTTTTGGATCGAAGGCTCCATAGAGCTTAAGAAATCGTCGGGAAAGCTCATCCGGCTGACGTCGATGGCCAAACCTAACTGAGGGTATTCAGTGTAGTACTTTTGAAAGCGTTGCCAGAGTTGCCATTTTGAGTAGTTCATAACGATGGACTAGAGCGTAACACAGTGGGGCTGGGTGGCAACCGAGGGTAGGGATTGCGAATTTGCGGGTTTTCATGAGACGGTGCTCAGTCAAAAATCACTGGACACATCTAACCCGGCTGAGCAATTGACCTTCCATAAAGGACAAGAGTCAGCGGCTGCTGGGAATCTGCTGGCAGGCCTTCCTCTTAGAAACAAGGCAAACGACTTATGAGAAAGCTAGGGGCGAACCCCGGCGAACCTTATTTGATTTCGCGGCGGGCGAGGACGGCGGCGCCGGTGATCCCGGCGCTGTCGCCGAGTTTGGAAGCGACAATATCGACGCCTTTCAGGGTGCCCGGCATGGCGTATTCCTTGGCGGTTTCGGTGATGACGCTCATCATTTCATCTGCGAGCGCTTCGATGACGCCGCCGCCCAGGACAACCACTTCCGGATTCAGCAGATTGATCAGATTGGCAGTGGCAATACCGATGTATTCGGAAGCGCCTTCAACGATGCGGTCGACGAATTTATCGCCACGGCGGATAGCTTTGCGAAGATCGCCGCTGCGAAGGTCATCGAGGCTATTGCCAAGCATATCGGTAAGGAGGGTCTTTTGGCCTTCTTTCACGCCGGCCTTGATTTGTTGAAAAATGGCGGTACGGCTGGCCAGCGCCTCGAAACACCCTTTGTTTCCACAGCCGCATTTGGGGCCGTTAACCTCGAGAACCATGTGTCCGACCTCGCCCGCCGTGTGGCCGAAACCGCTATACAAGTCGCCGTTGATGATAATGCCGCCGCCGATGCCGGTGCCGATGAACACGCCAACCATGTGCTTGGGCTTGGATTTCAGTTCGGCGACATAAACGCCCAACGCGGCAATATTACAGTCGTTTTCGACGAAGACCGGAACGCCGAGTTGCTTCTCGAGCTCCTTTTTGAGCGGGACATCTTTCCAGCCCTCCATGTTCGGGGCGAAAATGACGGTCCCGGCGCCGAAATCGACCGCGCCGGGAGCGCCGATGCCGATGCCGGCAATTTGTTTCATCGAAAGATCCGCTTCGTCAACCGCGTCCTGGACGCAGCGCGCGATGCGCTCGACTACCTTGTCGACACCGCGGCTGGACTTAGTGCTCAGCTTGGCGACGCCGGTGGATTCAAGGGTATGGTTAAAGACGCCGGCCAGGATTTTGGTGCCGCCCAAATCCACGCCGACCACATGTTCGGCTTTGGTGCTTTCGGCCATAAAAAACGGATAAAAGAAATACGGACGATAAACGCGCGGCGAGCCCAAATACGACGCGGTCTATGCACGCGCTTTCTTGGGAAGTATTTAAGCCTTTTGCGACTGGTTCAAGTTTAAGTTGTTTGGGCGCGTTGCGAAAGCGCTGCCATTCAGCCGTGGGGCAATCGCCTGTAGCCTCAGCGCAAGGGTCATTCGAGCCGCTGCGCGCGGGGACCGCTCGCGCGCCGGTCTGCTTTTTGCCAGGCTTGTGCTGCCTTCATTTGCCGCCCAGCACGGCGATGATTTTTTTGCGTAACTCGGCATTGACCGCTTCCACCGACCGCAAGCCATCCACAATGGTGAACCCATACGTGCTCTGCAACTGGCGGAATGTATTTTGCATCGCCGTCTGGTATTTCATGAAGCTGTCGAACATGTCGCGCGAGAAACCCAGGTCCATACCGCTTTCCCAATAATCGAGCGCGGCATTTTTGGCGAAATTGCGCTGAACCAATTCCTCGGGAGGGACATTCAGATAAAACACTGCGTCAGGTTCCAGAGCAAGTCCATAAAGGTTTTTGAGCCAGGGTTCGTCCATACCGCGGACCATGTCGCGGGCCATGAGCGTGTAAATGTAGCGGTCGGCCAGCACGATAAAGCCCGATTTGAGCGCGGGCAGGATAATGTTTTCCAGCTGGTCGGCGAAATCGGTGGCGTAGAAAAGGCTAAGGGTAGTTCGGCTGAGAATATTGCCTTCCTGGGCCTGCTCGAGCTCTTCGCTCACGAGAGTGGAGCGTTTCAAGCCAACCTGGACGGTCGCATGGCCGCTGCCTTCGAGCCATTCCACGAGCATGGCGATCTGGGTCGAGCGGCCCGAACCATCGGCGCCTTCAACCACTATCAAACGGCCTGCCAGCCGATCCAAATCCACTTTGGGAATACCGTGGCCGTAGAAACGGCGGCGGGTGCGGTGAGGAATGACGATTTGGTTGCGAGCAGAACGCTTCATTCCACCGCCTCCTCAAGTTTAAGACCGCGGGGAACGGGTGTTTCTTTGGCGTTGGTTTCCGCAGGCTTGTGCAGGGTCTCCGCGCGGCGGAACGCTTCGAGATCGATCTTTTGGGCCACTAATTCACGAACAACCGCCTGTTGCTTTTCGACAACCTGATTGGCGTCAATCACAAGGAAATTGAACTCGGTGCTCATGGCCAGGTACTGTTCGAGCATCCGGCCTTGGAACATGCGAAAGCTTTCGTACGGGTCGCTGGAAAGCCGTAGGTCCATGCCCGCCTCGAAGTATTTCAACTGCGGACGGCCATCCAGAATTCGCTGGAGCGAGACTTCGAGTTCGGCTTTGAAGAAAAAGGTGAGGTCGGGCAGCGCTGCGAAGTCGTAAATGCCGCGGACCCATTCGGGCGGGCAGCCGCGGACGACATCGCGTGCGAACGCGGTAAAGATGTAGCGATCGCAGAGGACAAGGTACCCGGCGCGGAGCAGGGGGACGAGGTGCCGCTC
The DNA here is from genome assembly GCA_964623885.1 of uncultured Verrucomicrobiota bacterium. GTDB lineage: Bacteria > Verrucomicrobiota > Verrucomicrobiia > Limisphaerales > UBA8199 > CAZUVM01. The sequence goes on along the minus strand of CAZUVM010000114.1, from coordinate 6,372 downwards.
ATAGCGATCGGCGAAATCCGTCGCGTGGATGAGGCTGAAGGTGGTAGGCGTGAGGAGTTCTCGTTTTTTGCCTTTGCTGGTGGCCGACTTGACGAGTTCGGAGGAATTCCACTCGCTGAAATAGACCTTGAGACCTTGCAGTTCGAGCCAGCGCTTGAGGAGATAGATCTGCGTCGACTTGCCTGAACCATCCAGGCCCTCGACCGCGACGAGCCGGCCGGGAAAATTGAGTTCGGCAAACGTTTTCATTTGCTAAGAAAGGACACTAAAACTTTGTGCGGGCAAGACAATGTTTTTGTGCAGATAAAGGCAAAGGTTAAACGCAAAGAGGCAAAGAACGCGTGCGACGTACGGGCGCGCAGCAGCATCGAAGGAGCGCGCCATTAAAAAGCTTTCCGAGCACGTCCTACTGCCAACGCGCTGCGGGCCGAGCACGTCCCGCACTCGTGGCCTGACGCTGGAAAGGTGGCGCCGGGATGAGGTTTGAGCGCCTGCTCGAAAACCAGGCCGTAGTGCAGTGGCGCAGTGATGTCCGCGCCGATTTTAAACTTGAAATTTTTTAATTTATGTCATAAGAAAATTACAAATCTCCATTTGGCGGGCTGGTCACACCCTTGGTGCTGGTGCGATGTACCGACGCCCGGCCAGGTGCGAACAACAAATAGAATAAAACATGCAAGCAGGACGCATTCTTACGATTGCTGGGGCCGTGGGCGGTTTGCTGATAATGCTCGGGCAGGTTTTCGCCCAGGGCACGGCTTTCACCTACCAGGGTCGGTTGAACGACGGCGTCAATCCCGCGACCGGCAGTTACGATTTGCGTTTTGCGCTTTTCGATGCCGCCACAGCGGGGACTCAGCAGGGAAATGCGCTGACCAATTCTCCGACCGCGGTGAGCAACGGCGTCTTCACCGTGACACTGGATTTCGGCTACCAATTCCCGGGCGGGGCCAGCCGCTGGCTGGAGATCGGCGTTCGGACCAACGGCGGCGCGGCCTTTAGCACGCTGGCGCCGCGCCAGGCGCTGACCCCGGTGCCCTATGCGATGTTCGCGGAGAACGCGAACGTCAGCGGTGCTCAGGGCAACGCCGTCAACTTCAGCAACGGCGCGAACAACTTCGACGGCACGTTCTCGGGGTTGTTCTTCGGTAGCACCTTTGTCGGCGGCAATTTTACGGGCAATTTCATCGGCAGCGGCAACGCGTTAATCGACGTGTGGCACACCGGCGGCAATTTCGGCACGACCGCAGGCCCGAATTTCCTGGGCACCACCGACAACCAACCGCTCGAGTTGCGCGTTAACAACGCACGCATTCTGCGGCTTGAACCGGACGGGCGCGCTGGCTTGAATGCGGGTAACCTGATTGCCGGAGATCCGTCGAACACTATCTTTCCGCCGGGCGGCGGCAACGTCATTGCCGGGGGCGGTTATCCTGGCTACGGCAACACGATCTACTCCAACTCCGCCGGCGTGTTTATCGGCGGCGGTTCGGGCAACCAGATTGGGCCCAATGCCTTCGATTCGGTCATCGCGGGCGGCAACGGGAATGTGCTGCAATCGTCCGACGCGGTGATCGCTGGTGGAACGGGTCAACTGGTGCAGACGAACTCCGGATATTCCTTTATCGGCGGCGGCAACAACAACATCGCCGGCAGCGGATGGGACGTAATTGCCGGCGGCTTTTACAACACGAACAACGGGTTTGTCAGTTTCATTGGCAATGGTGATTTCAACATTCACAACTCGTCATCCTGGTATTCCTTTATCGGCGGTGGCTTCTACAATTCGGTCAGTGGTTATGCTTCGTTTATAGGAGGCGGCGGTTACAACTCGGCGGGTCCGCAATTCTCCTTTATCGGCGGCGGCTATTACAACGTCATGGCTACCAACGCGGATTTTTCCACGATCGCCGGCGGACATAACCACCGGATGGACGGGAATGTGACCTCTTCTACTATCGGCGGCGGCTATAACAACGTGATGGAAGCCAATGTCTATCGAGCCACGATCGCCGGCGGTAACGGCAATATCATCCGCGCGAGTTCGTATCAATCGACGATCGGCGGCGGGGCTTACAACACGGTCGATACGAACTCTCCGTCCTCGACGATTGCCGGTGGCTTCATCAATAGCGTTGGCACCAACTCCGTGGGTTCAGTCATTGCCGGCGGCCAATTCAACACTGTGAGCAGCAATTCATTTAATGCGGTGGTTGCGGGGGGCTTTGGAAATACCGTGGGGCCAAACGGCTATCAATCGTTCATCGGTGCCGGTTTCTATAATGTCGCCGACAACGGCGACAACATCGTGGTCGGGGGCTACTATAACACCAATCACGGTTCAGCGTCGATTGTCGGAGGGGGCAATTACAATTACATTGGACCGGCCGGTTACCAATCGGTTCTGGGCGGTGGTTACGCGAACTATCTGAATGGACCACTGTCAGTCATTGGCGGTGGTTGGAGCAACATCGTATTTGGGTACTCAGCGGTGATTCCAGGCGGTGTCAGCAACGCTGTCTACGCTAACTACGGCTTCGCTGCAGGGCAACAAGCGCAGGTATATCACGAAGGTTCATTTGTCTGGTCGGATAACGAGCCCGGGATTTTCTTCTCCACCTCCACCAATCAATTCAATGTGCGCGCTGACGGGGGCGTGCGCTTTGTGACCGGGGGCGCCGGCATAACACTGGATGGTCAGCCCGTTTTGGGCGCGAGCGCCTTTGCGCCGGCCGGCGGCTCCCCCAACTATATTCAGAACCAAAACGCCCCCGCCCAGGTTGCCTCGTTCAATATCAACGGCTCAATGACAGGTGATTCGCTGGTCGCTAACTCAGCCAATGTCACTGCTATCACTGCCGGATCTCTCAGCGCCAACTCAGCAAATGTCACTACCATTACTGCGGGTTCTCTTACCGCCAACACGCTCAACGCGGCAACTGGTAGCGTCACTGGCACGCTCAGCGTCAGTGCCTTGAACCTGACCAACAGCCTGCGCGTGCCCGGCGCGGGCATCGGCACCACCACACCTGCGTTTGTTCATCGCGCGACTGGTTCCAATATTGACCCTATCGGACCCCATCGGACCACGATCAGCAACCCATTGTGCGATGGCGACCCTAATGCCATCTTGATTATCACCCACAACTATAATCCCGGCCTAACGGGCAACGTCCTCGACACAAACGCTACCAGCGTTTTTTACAATAGCGGTCTTGGCAAGTGGCAGATTTATCACGACAACTTTGTCGCCATGGCGACCAATTCCGCCTGGAATGTTTTGATCATTAAACCGTAATGGTGAGGTTGTCGTGAAGGAGAGGTAAAGAAGTGGGGGACGCCGAGGACGGCGTCCGTAATGGTCGTGCAGAAGTCGCAGATAGGTCAGTTGTTGACGCTCGTCAGAAGCTTTCGGCCAGAGCGACGGCTTTGAGCATGGCCTTGGCTTTGTTCAGGCTTTCCTGGTATTCGTCATCAGGAGTGGAATCGTTGACCCACCCGCCACCGGCCTGGACGTAAGCGCGACCATCTTTGAGCAAGGCCGTACGAATAGTGATGCAGCAGTCGAGATTGCCGCTGAACGAGAAATAGCCGACGCAGCCGCCGTAAGGTCCGCGCGCGGTCTGCTCGAGCTCGGCGATGATTTGCATGGCGCGAATTTTGGGCGCGCCGCTCAAGGTGCCGGCCGGGAACGTGGCGCGCATTAAATCATAAGGCGTACGATTGCCTGAAAGCCGGCCTTCGACCTGGGAGACGATGTGCATGACATGGCTGTAACGCTCGATAATCATCAGATCTTTCACGTGCACCGAGCCGAAGTCACAAACGCGGCCGAGGTCATTGCGAGCGAGGTCGACCAACATAACGTGCTCGGCGCGTTCTTTGGGGTCGCCTAGCAACTCCTTTTCCAAAGCCAGATCCTCGGTCTCGGAACCACCGCGACGGCGGGTTCCGGCGATCGGTCGGATTTCTACGCGGCCTTCCTCGCAGCGAACATGGATTTCCGGCGATGCACCCACGAGCGAGAAGCCGCTGAGCTCGAGCAGGAACATGTAGGGAGAAGGATTAATAGAGCGGGCGGCGCGATAGACGTCGAGCGGTGAGGCTTTGACAGGAGTGGAAAACCGTTGCGACCCGACAACCTGGATGATATCGCCGGCGACGATGTATTCTTTCGATTTGAGGACGTTGGCGGTGAATTTCTCTTTGGGAACGTTCGACTCAAACGGCACTGAAGGTACTTCCTGGGGAACCGTAACCGGGTGGTGCTCGCTAGGTTGCTCGAGAAGCGACACCAGCCGCTCAATTTCGGCGACGGCATTCTCGTAGGCTTCGGTTGGGTTAGCGGCATCATCGAGGACCGCGTTGACCAGGACGGTGAGCGTTTGGGCGACGCGATCGAAGATCAGGAGTTGGTCGGCGATGATAAAATACATGACCGGCGTCCCGAGATCGTCACGGGGCGGGCGGGGGACGACTGGTTCGACATCGTGGATAAACTCGTAGCCGATGAAGCCGACTGCTCCTCCGGTAAATCGTGGCAAGCCCGCCACGGTCACCGGGCGGTACTTTTTCATGGCGCGCTCGACGACGTCGAGACCATCGCGGACTATTGAGGCGTCCTGGCCGGCCGCAGCGGTTCCGGTGCCAGGGAGGGGGTTACCAGTCGCTCCACGAACGGTGAAAGTTTCGATCACTTTGCCGTTTTCGAGGACTTCGACGCGGTCATGCAGTTGTCGGATCACTGCGCGAGGGTTGCAGCCGACGAAAGAATATCGACCGAGGTGCTCGCCGCCTTCGACGGATTCGAAAAGAAATGCTTCTCCTGGTCCGCGAATTTTGCGATAGGCGGAGAGAGGAGTTTCGATATCCGCGAGCAAGCGCCGGGTTACGGGGATAAGATTCCCCCGCTGGGCGAGAGTGAGGAAATCGACTAGTGAAGGGGAGTACATGGAGCTCAAATCGTAATTGAGATTAAGATTACGATTAGGGTGAGGATTTGGGGACCGCAGTGAGCGCGCGACGGGTCTCCTCCTTATCTGCGCGCCGCAGGCGAATGATCCCCAGCAGAGTATAGAAGGCTACGGCCAGGGCGTAAGCGACAATACCGAGACCGATGGCCAGAGCGACCGGCTCGCGTTCCCAGTTAGTGAAATAGATCACTGCGGCTCCGACGCCCGCGGTCAGGGCGGTCTGAGCAAACAGGCAGAACAGGTACAACGTAATGCTGGTTTCCTGGACACGCTCGACATGCCAATCGCGGTAAATCTGTTCGCCAAGCGAGCGCATGAGCCAGGCGGATTGGAAATTCCGGGCGGCCACCAGGACGCTGGTTGTGCTGATCACGATCGCCGGCAATGGCCAGAATGCGAAGAGAATGCAGAGCGCGAGATTCAGCGGAATACCCCAGCGCCAGCCAAGTTTCTTCGCAAGTGGGTTACCCTCGAGAACCATGTTGGGAGTCGCCACCCAGGTGCTGAGGAAATCCATGCCCCGGGCAACCAGGAGCAACAAGAAAACGAGCGCGTAAGTTCGGCTGCCGAATGGGACTAAATCATCCATTACTTCTTTCCGTAAATCTGTTCGGGGGTTTCGAGCTGGCGCTCCGTGATTTTCGAACTTTTGCCACCATCCTGCACCGAACGAAAGAAGCAGGATTGATAGCCTTCGTGGCAGGCGGCGCCAATTTGATCCACCTGAATAAGAAGCGTATCGCCATCGCAATCGAAGGCGATGTCTTTCACAGTTTGTGTGTGGCCGCTGGATTCGCCTTTCATCCAGAATTTCTGGCGCGAGCGGCTCCAAAAATGGGTCTTGCCCGTGGCGATCGTTTTTTCGAGCGAGGCGCGGTTCATCCAGGCCATCATCAGGACGCGGCCGGTCTTTTGCTCCTGGATAATTGCGGGGATCAGGCCATTGTCAAATTTAAGTTGGTCGTAGAAGCTCATGCGAGGCGTACAGGATCTATGGCGGGAAAGGCGGTGCTGGATTTTGGGTTGAATTTTTCTGCACTAGTGCCGGGAAGTTGAGCGCGGGGGCATGGCGGTGCGCACGGCTTTGCGTCCCTGCGGCGTGACGATACTTAGTCCGGCCTTTTTCATTAGCTTCCGGGAATCTAAGCATTATTAAGGATATAAAGCAAACAAAGGAGCAAGATTGGTAAAGGCGCGATTAACCCGCACAATTTGCGCCTTGAACTGACTCTCATTAACACCGGGGCTTTAGCCCGGTGCAGTTAGGTCGAGCGGAGGCCCAGCCGTTTTAACGGCTTCGCGCCTTAGAACCCATCTCATAAATAGGGAAAGGGTGCGTTGCGTCAAATTTGGGGCTGGGGCAAGACGCGAGGAGGGAGCATATCCGCAAGGATCTGTG